>DASSGM010000249.1:0-3320 GCA_035693465.1 Bradyrhizobium sp.
GCGGCCGATAGCGCGTCGCCACAGGGCTCAATCGCGCCAGGAAATGCCCGCCCGATTACTTCGAGCGCATGATCGGCAGCCTTCAGTGGAAATACGCCGACCGGCAGCCGTTTGGCGCGGATGGTAATGGCGACTTCGAACCGTGCGTGCTTGCGCGTCAGCCATGGCAGCGTGCCGGTTTCTGCAAAGCTCACCGCCGCTCGGTTGCCGACGTCGCGAACGGCTGTCGCGAGGATCATTGAGCCGAAGGTTGCCGGCGGCAGAAACACGACTTGCCCATCGCCTAGATGCGGCGCGAGCAGTCTCGCGATATCCTCCTGTGCAAAGGCGGGGATAGGGCACAGGATCAATTCAGCATCCTGGACGGCTTCGGCGATGTCTGTTGTCACCAGCGCAAGTTGTACGTCGTGACGGCCATTGGCGTCCTTGAGCATAATGCGCGAGCCCGCGGCCCGATGCTCGGCTACCTCAACTGCATCGCGCCGCCACAACCTGATGTCATGGCCTTGCAGCGCAAAGTCGCCCGCGGCTGCGAAAGAGCCGTTGCCGCCGCCAAGCACCGCGATCTTCAAGTTGCATCTCCTTGCAAAGACCGCGGCGCGTCAAGCTGTCTCAGCATGAAATGCTGGACCTTGCCCAAGGCCGTTCGCGGCAGATCGTCGACAAAAACGATATCGCGCGGCACCTTGAAGCGGGCGAGCTGAGTCAGCACATGCGCCTTCAGATTGTCGGCTTCGACCGAGCAACCCGCCCGCCGGATGACGTAGGCGACCGGGACCTCGTCCCATCTCGGATCGGACCGGCCGATCACGCCGCATTCAACCACATCGGGATGCTCCAGCAGCACGCGCTCGACCTCGGCCGGATAGATGTTTTCGCCACCCGAAATGATCAGGTTCTTCTTGCGGTCGTGCACCCAAAAATAGCCATCGGCATCGCGCCGGCCGACGTCACCAGTGCGATACCAGCCATTGTGCAGCGCCTCCCGGGTTGCTTCCTCATTTCTCCAATATTCCGAGAATACGTTGGGACCACGCACGACGATTTCCCCCGAAATGTCCGGCGGCAGCTCGGCGCCGGAATCATCGATCACGGCTGCTTCGCAGCAGAGGCCGGAAAGACCGGTCGAGCCGACCCGCGAAAGGTCGCCGCCGAGACGGGTATAGATCGCAATGGGGCAGGTTTCGGTCGAGCCGTAGACCTGAAGAACCGGCACGCCGCGCGCGACAAAGCGCTCGATCAGATGCGGCGGCACGACGGTCGATCCTGTCGATACCGCCTTTAGCGAAGACAGATTGGTCGAAGTCCAGGCGGAATGATCGGTCAGCGCCTGAATGGTAGCCGGCACCAGCACTGTCAATGTCGGGCGGTCGCGTTCAATCGCTCTGAGCGTCGCATCAGGCGTGAAGCGCGGATGGATCGTCACCGTGGCGCCGTGCTGAAGTGCCGGTGTCGTCTGAATGTTGAGACCGCCGACATGGAAAAAAGGCAGCACGGTGAGCACATGATCATCCGAGGTGAGGGAGTGCATGTGCTGGCTCATCACCCCGTTCCACCACAAGGCTTCCTGTCGCAGCACCGCGCCCTTGGGCCTTCCCGTCGTGCCTGAGGTGTAGACAATCAGCAGCGGACAAGACAAATCAGTATGCGGATTACGACCGTCCCCGCGCGCTTGCGCCAGCAGCAGGTCAAACGCACTTCCCTTGGGCGGATTGAAATCGAAACCGACAACGCTGGCGTCGGGCACGCCTTTTTCCAGCTTGGGCAGAATCTCCGAAAACGCCCGCTCGAGCACCAGCACCTGTACTCCGGCGTCCGACAGAATGAACAATTGCTCGGCCACCGCAAGACGCCAGTTCAGCGGCACCAGCATGGCGCCGAGCCGCGCGCAGGCATAGAGCAGCACCAGGTAGTCAGGCCTGTTCAGGCTGAGGATCGCAACGCGATCGCCGCGGCTGACACCGAATTCGGCTTTCAGCGCGCATGCGGTCTGTTTGACGCGTGCAGTGAAGCCCGCATAACTCAGAAACTCGCCCTCGAATATGATCGCGGGCTTGTCCGGCGTGAACGCCGCGTTGCGCTCGATCAAACTGCAAAGGTCCACAGCTACTCGTCCGATTCGCCGGTCTCGTACAGCGCTTCGCGGCCGATGCGGTCGAGACAGAGTTCGGCGGTCCAAGGCAGCATCAGCGAACCACAGCGGCTGTCGCGATAAATCCGTTCCAGCGGTAACGATTTGAGCATCGCCTGACCTCCGCAGGTTCGGATCGCCAGCGTCGCGATCTCGTTGGCGCCTTCCATCGCCGAATATTGCGCCGCATAGGCGCGTAGCACTTGCTCCTTGGTCGGATTGGCGCGGGCTTCGGTGATCGCTTGAAACCAGATCGCCTTGACCTGTTCCAGCTTGATCTGCATCTGCGCCACAGCGATTTGCTTGGTCGGGTACATCCGGCGTTTGACCGGCGTGCCCGGCACCTCGCCGCGCAAGTACCGCACGGTGAAATCGTAAGCCGCCTGTGCCAGGCCGACATAGGTCGGCGACAGCGTCAGGAACATGTGTGGCCAGCGCATCGCCGCCTGAAAATAGACGCCGCGCGGCATCAGCGCCGCGTCCTCCGACACAAATGCATTCTTGAATAAGAGCGTGCGCGACACCGTGCCCCGCATCCCCAAGGGGTCCCAATCGCCGACGACGGATACGCCGTCAGCCTTGGCTGGTATCGCGAGGTAGAGCGTGTTACGGCGCGAGGCCTTCTCGCCTTCAGCAACTTCGGTGCAGAGCACGCCGTAATAGTCGGCATGGCCTGAAAGCGACGCAAAAATCTTCTTGCCAGTGACGAGCCAGCCGCCTTTGACCGGTTTTGCCTCGGTGCCGAACGCAACGCCGCCCGCCGCCGCTGCGCCGCCTTCCGAGAATGGTTGCGAATAGATCGCGCCGTCCTCGACGATGCGTTTGTAGTGAATGGCGCGGCGGCGCTCGTGCTCGGCGCGGGTGGTCGCGTCCATCTCGAGATCATCGGCCAGCGGGCCAGACCACAGCGTCGAGCAGACATGCATGTTCCATGTCAGCGCGGTCGCGCCGCAATAGCGGCCAATCTCGGCCGCCGCCATGGCGTAGGTCTGATAGTCAGCGCCGAGTCCGCCGTGCTTTTTGGGAATGGCGATGCCGAGCAGGCCGGCGCGATGCAGGTCCCTGTAATTCTCGGTCGGAAATGTGGCGTCACGATCATAGGCCGCCGCGCGGTCCGCGAACACATTTTGCCCAAGCTTGCGCGCGGTCGCGATGATCGCGGCCTGTTCGTCGTTCAGCCGGAATGCCT
>DASSGM010000250.1:0-12536 GCA_035693465.1 Bradyrhizobium sp.
GCAAAATTGATACTGCGAGCTTGAAAGAAGGTAAACGATCGCCGCGCCGTCGCGACTTTCCACCGGACGAAGCGGTTGCGCAATGAGCGGACACATCGCGCCTTGCCGGATCAAGAGCAACTGTCATCGTCCGCGAAAGCAGGCGATCCAGTATTCCAGAGACGTCGGTGAACAATGGAGAGTCCCAGCGCACTGGATACTCCGCCGACGCCTGTCATCGGGCTCGCGGAAGGCGAGACCCGGTGGCGGAGCATGACGACCGATGGCGGGATTCGGAAGTGCCACAACACACCCAGTCGTCATCCGCGGGCTTGACCCCGCGTATCCATCAATCTTCGAAAGGAGCATTTTTCGGAGCAGACGGATTGCCGGGTCAAGCCAAGCCCGGCAATGACAGCGGCACTAGCTCGCCGCCTCGAGCCGCTCTTCGGTCAACAGCCGCATCGCCGCGTCGGCATCCATCGGCTCGCCAAAGGCGAACCCTTGGGCGTATTCGCAGCCCAACTGATAAAGCTCCACCGCGTCGGAGTCGGTTTCCGCGCCTTCGGCGACCACGTCCATGCCGAGGTCGTGCGCCATCGCGATGATCGATTTCAGGATCACCGGCCGGGTGCCGCGGCCGGTGGTGCGCACGAAGGACTGGTCGATCTTGATGGTGTCGAACGGGAAGCGCTGCAGGTAGGCCAGCGACGAATGGCCGGTGCCGAAATCGTCCAGCGACAATCCGGTGCCGAGCTCGCGGATCCGCGTCAGCATCTGCGCCGCATGCTCCGGATTCTCCATCACCAGCGATTCCGTCAGTTCCAGCTTCAGCGTGCCGCGCGCCACCGAGGAGCGCGACAGCACGGTACGGATGTCGTGAATCAGATCGTGCCGCAATAATTGCCGCGAGGAGACGTTGACGCTGGCGAAAATCGGCTCCCGCGAACGCATCGCGCGCTGCCAGATCGAAAGCTGCCTGGCAGTCTGGTCGAGCATGAACATCCCGAGGTCGACGATCAGGCCGATCTCCTCGGCGATGGTGATGAATTCCAGCGGCGACATCCGCCCCAGTTTGGGATGATCCCAGCGCGCCAGGGCCTCGAAGCCGGCAATCGAGCGATCTTCCAGCCGCACGATCGGCTGATACAGGATGGTGATTTCCTGGCGCTCGATGGCGCGGCGCAATTCGGATTCCAGCGTCAGCCGGTCGGTCTTGCGCGCGCGCATCGCCGGCTTGTAGACGTCGATGCGGTCGCCGCCGATCCGCTTGGAATGGTACATCGCAAGCTCGGCGTCCTTGATGATCTCTTCGGACAGCTGCGTCTGCGGATCAGAGAGCGCAAGCCCGATCGAGGCAGTGAGGAAAATCTCGCGGTCGTTGAAGGCGATCGGGGCGCGGATGGTCTTGCGGATGGTTTCGGCAAAGGCGGTGATGCGCGCCGGTTCCTGCTCCGACATCAGGATCAGGCCGAACTGATCGCCGGCGAGGCGCGCCAGCGTGTCCTGCGGTTTGAGGATGCGCGTCAGCCGCCGCGCCAGGGTCAGCAGGATCGAATCGCCGACCGCGATGCCGACGGAATCATTGACC
The DNA here is from genome assembly GCA_035693465.1 of Bradyrhizobium sp. Taxonomy (GTDB): domain Bacteria; phylum Pseudomonadota; class Alphaproteobacteria; order Rhizobiales; family Xanthobacteraceae; genus Bradyrhizobium. Next base: position 1,571 of record DASSGM010000250.1, read on the forward strand.
TGCTTGAAGCGGTCGAGATCGATCACCATCAGCGTCGGCCGCAGGTTCGGCATGGTCTTGGCGAAATTGGCGACCGCACTCAGGCGGTCGATGAACAATTTGCGGTTGGGCAGGCCGGTCAGATTGTCATGCACGGAATCGTGCAGCATGCGCTCTTCGGCGTTCTTGGTCTCGGTCACGTCGGTGAGCGTTCCGACCACGCGCGACACCTCGCCGTCGGAGCCGACCACCGGCCGCGCTTTCAGCGCGAACCACATGAAATGGCCGTCCGGCGTGCGCAGCCGGAAATCCTGCACCAGCCGGCCGCGACGCTGGTCGAGCACGCTGTCGAGCGCGGCGCGGAAACGGTCCTGGTCGAGCGGATGCAGCACCTCGAGCCATTTCGCCGCCGGACCCTCCAGCGTGCCGCGTTTCAAGCCGAGCAGGCTCTCGGTTTCGGGGCTGGTGAAGACCTTGTCGGCCGAGACGTCCCAGTCCCAGATCAGGTCGCCCGAACCGGCCAGCGCCAGCGCCCGACGCTCGACGTCGGAGACGACCCCGGTGGTCGCGCCGCCGCCGGCAAAAGCATGCTGCATCACTGTAAATCCAATGAGCATCACGATCAGCACCAGGCCGCCGAGCAGCGCCGGGCCGACGATGTCGTTGGTGACGCTGCCGGCGATGGTCATGCCGGCCGCGACCACCCAGACCAAGAGCAGGAACCAGGTCGGGATCAACAGCACCGCGCGATCAAAGCCGTGGGTCGAGAGGTAGACGATCAGGGCAAAGCCCGCGAACGCGATCAGCACCAGCGACATCCGCGCGATGCCCGAGGCGACCGCGGGATCGAACAATGCCAGCGCCACCAGCGAGCCTAAGAACACGAGCCAGCCGATGGTGATATGGGAATAGCGCACATGCCAGCGGCTGAGATTGAGATAGGCGAACAGGAACACCAAGAGCGTCGCGGCCAGGATCGCTTCGCCGGCGGCGCGCCAGACCCGCTCGGCATTGTTCGACATGTCGAGCACCTTGCCCCAGAAGCCGAAATCGACGCCGATATAGACCAGCACCGCCCATGCCAGCGCCGCGGCGGCGGGAAACATGATGCTGCCCTTGACCACGAACAGGATCGTCAGCACCAGCGCCAGCAATCCGGAGATGCCGATCACGATGCCCTGGTACAGCGTGAAGGAGTTGACCTTGTCCTTGTAGGCGTCGGGCTCCCACAGATAGAGCTGCGGCAGCTTGTCGGTGCGCAGCTCGGCGACAAAGGTGATGACGGCGCCGGGATCAAGCGTGATGCGGAAGATGTCGGCGGTCGCGCTCTCCTGGCGTTCGGGGCGGTCGCCGGTCGACGGCGTGATGGTGGCGATGCGCGACAGTCCAAGATCGGGCCACAACAGTCCCGACGACACGATGCGATAGTGAGGCGCAACGATCAGGCGGTCGAGCTGGTCGTCGGTGTTGTTGGCGAGCGCGAACACCACCCAGTTCTGTCCGCCTTCGCGGGCGCGGACTTCGATGCGGCGGACGATGCCGTCAGTGCCCGGCGCGGTGGAGACCTGAATGCGGTCGGCGTCGCTGCGCTGGTGATCGAGCACCGCGGTGAGGTCGATCGCGGGCGCGTCACTGCGGACGCTGACGGCGTCGATCGCGCGCGCCGGTTGCGCGGCGGCAAAAATCATGAGGCCCAGCGCGAGAGGCGCGAGGCACCTGATCAGACGCAATTTCAATTCTCCGCGATCAACCACGCCTTCCGGGCGAACAAAGCGCCCGGGGTGGGCGATAAATGACACGAAAGTAAGGGAAATCAAAGGGTTTCCGGCCGCGCCGGGGTCGCGAGTATCAAGCCACCAACACAATTTTGCCAATATGTTCGCTGGTCTCCATGCGCCGATGCGCGTCGGCGGCCTTTTCCAACGGAAATGTGCTGTCGATCAAGGGTTTTATGCGCCCGTCGCGCAGCAGCGGCATCACCCTGGCTTCGATTGCCGCGACCATCGCCGCCTTGTCCGCATTGCTGCGCGGGCGCAGCGTCGAGCCGGTGTGATGCAGTCGTTTCACCATCAGCTTGGCAAAATTGGCATTCGCCCTGGGTCCGCCGAGAAACGCGATCTGGACCACGCGGCCTTCGACCGCGGCCGCGTCGTAATTGCGCTCGATGTAATCGCCGCCGACCATGTCGAGAATGACGTTGGCGCCGGCGCCATCGGTCGCGTTTTTTGTCTCCGTGACAAAATCCTCGGTCTTGTAGTTGACCGCACGGTCGGCGCCGAGCTTCAGGCAGGCATCCGCCTTCTCCTTCGATCCGACGGTGACGATCACTTTTGCGCCAAAGGCTTTCGCAAGCTGGATCGCCATGGTGCCGATGCCGGACGAGCCGCCATGGATCAACAGCGTTTCGCCCGCCTTGAGCGCACCGCGCTCGAACACATTGTGCCAGACCGTCATCAGCGTTTCCGGGATGGCGGCTGCCTCGGTCATCGACAAGGATGCCGGCACCGCCATCGCCTGGGCGTCCTGCGCGATGCAATATTGCGCGTAGCCGCCACCGGCCACCAGCGACATCACTTTGTCGCCGAGCTTGTGCCGGGTGACGCCGCCTCCGACCGCGACGACTTCGCCGGCAACTTCAAGACCAGGCAAATCGCTGGCGCCGGGCGGCGGCGGGTAGCTGCCGGATCGTTGCGCGACGTCGGGACGATTGACGCCGGCAGCTATTACCTTGATCAGGATTTCGCCCGGCCCCGGGCTGGGCACCGGCCAGGTTTCGGGTAAAAGCACCTCCGGGCCGCCGGGCTTGCTGATGCCGATCACGGTCATTTGCGCAGGCAGCTTTTCCATGATTTGTCCTTGGCCGAACGTGGGAGAATTTAAGAGGCATCTGATTAGCCAGCCGCGCTCCGGCTGGCAACCGTTGACGTCGAGCACGGAGAAGAACGCATGACGATCGAGGACGACGACCGACCGAGGAAGAAAGTCACCCACGAAATCGGGCAGGATCTGTCGCTGCTGTCGGTCGAGGAACTTGCCGAGCGCATTGCGCTGATGACCTCGGAAATCGAGCGGCTGCAAGCAACCATGACCAAAAAGCGGGCCTCCCGGGACGCCGCCAACAGCGTTTTCAAGTCGTGAGAGGCGTCTGACATTCTCGTTTCGCGCAGCTAGGCGTCATGGCCGGGCTCGTCCCGGCCATCCACGTCTTCTCTTTGTCAATCGCAGCAAAGGCGTGGATGCCCGGCACAAGGCCGGGCATAACGAGGAAAGGTCGTGCCGCCTGCATCCGCACTCGGCCAATGGCCGACATGGCAAACGAAGACTGAATAAAATCGTTCGTTTACGATTGATTAAGCCTTCTCCTCTATGACTTTAGCGTCCTCGTTTGGACACCGAGTGGCTCCTGTCCACTCTGTTTGACGCCTCCCTGTTATCAACTTCAAAGCCGCCGGAAACGGCGGCTCTTTTTTTGGGCGTGTTCGTCCCCTCGCACCAGCTGGAAACCATAATAAGTCTTGCGGCTGGACTCTGGTTCACGGGCGCGCAATGATTTGTTCATCATAAGCCGGCCGCCGTTAAGGCCGGCAGCGTAAAACAGTGGTGTGAGGCGTTAACCATGTCGGACCGTTCGCAAGGCGAAGCCGCTCTGGTGCAATTCAGCGAACGGCTGACCAATTCCGCAGCGTTCGGCACCCTGTTCCGGGAAGGCATGGATCTGGTCGAGGAGACCGCGGCCTATCTCGACGGCGCCGGCCGCGCCCAGGCCAAGGCGCTTGACCGCTCCGTCAGCCTGACTTACGCGACCGAAAGCATGCGGCTGACCACCCGTCTGATGCAGCTGGCCTCATGGCTATTGCTGCACCGCGCGGTGAAGGAAGGCGAGATGACGCTGACCCAGGCCAACCGGGAAAAGACCAAGGTCAAGCTGTCTGCCGCCGATCCTGGCCCGGCCGACATGATCGAAAAGCTGCCGCAGCAATTGCAGGATCTGATCGCCCGCTCGATGACACTGCAAGCCAAGGTCCGCCGTCTCGACAGCACCATCCATGCCCCGGTGACGCAACGCGCCGCGATCGGCAATCCGCTGGTGCCGCAGCTCAATCGCCTGAAGGCGGCGTTCGAGCAATCATCGCTGCGCGGCAAATAAAAACGCCTCGGCGTGGGCCGAGGCGTCTGATCCCGTTGTCCGAATGAGAAGGCCTGGTCTCAATCCTTCTTGAGGAAGCCGGAAAACTTCTTCTGGAACCGGGACACGCGGCCGCCGCGATCGATGATCTGCTGGGCGCCGCCGATCCAGGCCGGGTGCGACTTGGAATCGATATCGAGGTTCAGTTTGTCGCCTTCCTTGCCCCAGGTGGAACGCGTCCGGTATTCGGTGCCATCGGTCATCACGACCGTAATCATATGATAATTCGGGTGAATATCGGCTTTCATGGCAGATCCTTCGGCGCCAGCGCCTGGGTTTTGACGGCGGTAATGACGGATTTGGGCCGCTCTATAACGCCTCAGGCCGCCTAACTCAAGCCGAGTATCCTCCCGGATACGTGTGTTTACGGATTTGCCAGCGCCGGCAGCGGGGCCTATCTGGGGAGGGCAGCAGCGATTGGTCCAAATCTCATGAGCGTAGTGGAACCAGTTCAAGACCGGCATGGCGGAAACCCGCTGCGGGCCGCTGCGGAGCCGGCCGAGGCATCCTCCATCGAAGCCCAACTGACGCAGTCGGCGCAGAGCGGTCGCGCGCGGCTTCGTCCGCTACTGGCGCTGGTCCCTTATGTGGCGCGCTATCGCGGCCGCGCCGTTCTGGCCTTCATAGCGCTGACGGTCGCCGCGGTCACCACGCTACTGGTGCCGATCGCGGCGCGGCGGATGATCGACTTCGGGTTCTCACCCGAAGGCATGACCATGATCAACAGCTACTTCAGCGTGATGATCGCGGTGGTGGCGGTACTCGCCGGCGCCAGCGCGTCGCGGTTTTATCTGGTGATGACGATCGGCGAGCGCATCGTCGCGGATTTGCGGCGCGACGTGTTCGCTCATCTGGTGTCGTTGTCGCCGGCATTCTTCGATTCTGCGCGCAGCGGCGAACTGATCTCGCGCCTCACCGCCGACACCACCCAGATCAAGTCGGCGGTCGGCGCGTCGGTATCGACCGCGCTGCGCAATGTGATGCTGTTCGTCGGCGCCACCGCGATGATGCTGATCACCAGCCCACGGCTTTCGGGCTTCGTCCTCCTGGCAATCCCGTTGATTGTCGTGCCCCTGGTGGCGTTCGGGCGCTGGGTGCGACGTTTGTCGCGCGCCGCCCAGGATACGCTGGCGGAGGCGACCGCATATGCGTCCGAGCTGGTCGGGGCCATCAGAACCGTGCAGGCCTATACCAGCGAGCGGCTGGCAAAAGCGCGTTTCGATGGCGAAGTCGAGCAGGCCTACGAAGCGGCGCGCAATTCGACCTGGGCCCGCGCAGTTCTGACTGCGATCATCATCTTCATTGTTTTCACCAGCGTCGTGGTGATTCTCTGGGTGGGATCGCACGATGTGCTGACCGGCACCATTACCATGGGCCGGCTCGGGCAGTTCGTATTGTACACGGCTTTCGCTGCCGCGGCGCTCGGCCAGCTCAGTGAGGTCTGGGGCGACGTTTCGGCCGCCTCCGGCGCGGCGGGACGCCTGTTTGAAATTCTGCGCGTCAAGTCACAGATCACGGTACCGGCGTCGCCACGCGCCTTGCCGGCGCCGGCGCGCGGCGATGTCGGCTTCGAAAATGTCAGCTTCGCCTATCCGACGCGGCCGGATGCACTGGCGGTCGATGGCGTCTCGCTGTCGGTACGCGCCGGCGAGAAGGTCGCGATCGTCGGCCCCTCGGGCGCTGGAAAAAGCACGCTGTTTCACCTACTGCTGCGGTTCTACGATCCCGCCAAGGGTGTGATCTCGTTCGACGGCGTTCCGGTCCAAACAGCCGATCCGCGCGAGGTGCGTGCGCGCATTGCATTGGTGCCGCAGGAATCGGTCGTGTTCGCCACGACCGCGCGCGAAAACATCCGCTTCGGCCGGCCCGATGCCGATGATGCCGAGGTCGAGCGTGCCGCCGAGCTGGCTCACGCCACCGAATTCATCCGCCGCCTGCCGGGCGGATTCGAAGCGCAGCTCGGCGAACGCGGCGTGACGCTGTCGGGCGGGCAGCGCCAGCGCATCGCCATTGCGCGCGCGATTTTGCGCGACGCGCCGCTGCTGCTGCTCGACGAGGCGACATCGTCGCTCGATGCCGAGAGCGAGACACTGGTGCAGACCGCACTGGAGGAATTGATGCATCACCGCACCACGCTGGTCATCGCCCATCGCCTCGCGACCGTATTGTCCTGCGACCGCATCATGGTGATGGATCAGGGCCGCATCGTCGAGCAGGGCACCCATGCCTCTCTGGTCGCCGCCAATGGACTCTATGCGCGCCTGGCGAGATTGCAGTTCGAGGGGGTGTGAGGTCGGGCCGGTCCCCTCCGCAGCGAAGCAATCCAGAGAGCGCTAAAGAAAACTGGATTGCTTCGTCGCTACGCTCCTTGCAATGACGGGATTAACTACCCTTCCACTCCATCCGCAGCACCGGCCGGCCCGACGTCGGGTTCACATCGCCGCCGGCGGGCGTAAAACCGTTGCGTTCGTAGAAGCGGATGGCGCGGGCGTTGTCGGTGTTGACCAACAGCGTGATCTGATCGGGTGACAAGCGCTTGGCCTCGTCGAGCAGCGCATTGCCGAGCTCCGAGCCCCAATAGGCAGGGCTGACCACGAGTTGGTCGAGGTAGCCTTTGAGATCGATCGTCACAAATCCGACCAGCGTATCGGCCTGCTCTGCGACAATGATCGCCGCATTCGGCACCAGTTCGTTGCGCCAGCGCTCGCGCCACCATGGCACGCGCCCGGCGAAATCGATTGACGGATAGGCCTGCTGCCACGTGCGTTGCCACAGCTCGATCGCGGCGTTTTCGTCTTCGGCGCGGTAACGGCGCAAGTGAAAGGTCGCGGTCATCCAGGCACACGCGTCATGCCCGGACTTGATCCGGGCATCCACGTCTTTCTTTTCAGCGGCGCCATAAGACGTGGATGGCCGGGGCAAGCCCGGCCATGACGGCTGGTTGACTGGCGTGATGACATCGTCCTCAGCGTTCCGTCAGCTTCAATTCGATGCGGCGGTTGCGTTTGTAGGCATCTTCGGTCACAGCCGTATCGAGCGGCTGGAATTCCGCAAATCCGGCGGCGACCAGCCGCTGCGCCGGCACGCCGAGGGAGATCAGGTACTGCACCACCGAGATGGCGCGGGCCGACGACAATTCCCAGTTCGACTTGAACAGCGGGCTGTTGATCGGCCTCACGTCGGTATGGCCGTCGACCCGCAGCACCCAGGCGATTTCGGCGGGGATCTGCTTGTCGAGGTCGATCAGCGCAGTCGCCAGCTGATCGAGTTCGGCACGGCCTTCGGGCAGCAATAGCGCCTGTCCGGTGTCGAAGAACACTTCCGACTGGAACACGAAGCGGTCGCCGACGATCCGGATGTCCGGCCGGTTGCCGAGGATGGCGCGCAGACGTCCAAAAAATTCCGAACGGTAGCGCGACAATTCCTGGACCCGCTGCGCCAGCGCGACGTTCAGCCGCTGTCCGAGATCGGCGATCCGCCCCTGCGATTCCTTGTCGCGTTTTTCGGAGGCATCGAGCGCCTCTTCGAGCGCGGCAAGCTGGCGGCGCAACGCGCTGATCTGCTGGTTCAGCACCTCGATCTGGGCCAGCGCGCGAAACGAAACCTGCTTTTCGGAATCCAGCGCCCTGTTGAGTTCGTTGGCGCGGCTGGCGGCGTCATTGCCGGCGCCGGCAAGGCCTTCATAGAGGCCCTTGACGCGATCGCGCTCGGTCTCCGCGGAGGCCAGCCCGGCCCGCAGCTGCGAAACCTGATCGTCGAGATTGAGCTTGCCGAGCTTTTCCAGGGACAACAGGTCGTTCAGCTGCGCGATCTTGGCGTTAAGCTGTTCCAGCACCTTGTCCTTGCCGGTGACTTCCTGCGACAGGAAGAATTGCACCACCAGGAACACCGAGAGCAGAAATACGATCGACAGCACCAGGGTGGAAAGCGCATCGACGAAACCCGGCCAATAGTTGAATCCGGTTTCACGGCGTGCACGGGCAAGGGCCATCAGAAAGTCTCCGCTGTCTCGTGTCCCGGACGCGGTGCAGCGTCCTTCACGCCGCTCCGCAGAGCCGGGACCTATTGCATTTGCGGGCCCCGGCTCTGCAGCGCACCGTCAAGCACGCTGCGCTGCGTCCGGGGCACAAATCGCTAGCTCTTCTCGGGCTGGCGCGCGAGCCGCTCGAGCAATTTCTTGATTTCGCGGTTTTGCTCGCCCTGGCCGTCGGCCCATTCGCGGATCATTTGCTGTTCGGTCCGCATATGCGCGACCAGACCCTGAATGGCTTCCGCGAGATTGGCCATCGCGGCGGTAGTGCCACGGCCCGCGCCGCCCTCTTCCAGAGTTAGCCGCAATCGCTCGACGGCCGCCTGGAGTTCGCCGCTCGGGCCGGCAACCCCATCGGCGGAATATTCGCGCACCGTGGAGGCGAGCCAGTCTTCGAGGTCGGTATAGAACCGGTTCTGCGCCTGGCTCGACTGCAGGTCGAGAAAACCGAGGATCAGCGAACCGGCGAGGCCGAACAGCGAGGACGAGAACGAAATGCCCATGCCGCCAAGCGGCGCGGCCAGACCCTCCTTAAGGGTGTCGAACAACGCGCCGGCGTCGCCGCCGACCTTGAGGCTGTCGATCACCTTGCCGACCGAGCCGACGGTCTCGATCAGGCCCCAGAAGGTGCCGAGCAGCCCGAGGAATACCAACAAGCCCGTCATATAGCGTGAAATGTCGCGGGCCTCGTCGAGCCGGGTGGCGATGGAATCGAGCAGATGCCGCATGGTCTGCTGCGAGATCGTCATCCGGCCCGATCGCTCGCCGCCGAGGATCGCCGCCATCGGCGCCAGCAGCGTGGGACGCCGCTCGATGGCGAGGCCGGGATCGGCGATCCGGAAGTTGTTGACCCAGGCGACCTCCGGATAGAGCCGGATCACCTGGCGAAACGACAGGATGGTGCCGATCAGCAGCACCGCGATGATCAGGGCGTTCAGGCCGGGATTGGCGAAGAAGGCGGTGACGATCTGCTTGTAAAGCACCACCGTTATCAGCCCGCACAGCACCAGGAACACCAGCATCCGCACCAGGAAAATCCGCGGTGAGGATAGTTTGCTGAGTTCGATCTCCATCGCGGAGCGGGAAGAGAAGCCTGCAGGCATTACGGTGTCATCCATTGCGAGGAGCCGCTGTTTGGGCCCCCCAATATGGCACAGCGGCGCCGGGAAAAAAGCCAGTAGCGATGCGTTTGGGGCGGGATTAGGGAACTTCTGCCCGAAATCGGGCTTAGATTGGTGGGCGTTTCATAAATCTTCGATGTCTCAGCCGGTCAACCGGCTGTTTGCATGATCGGGGGCGCCCTGCGAGCGTATCCTGTCAGTTGCGCACCATCTTGTTTTTCTGCTGCCATCGCAAAGGGGAGTAGTCACATGAGCTTCGCATCGAGGATCATCGGCAGCGAACGGGTGCCGCTGCCGGATCTCGTGATCCGCGCCGCCGTGCAGCGGTTGTGCTCGCGGACCGCGACGCGGCTGGCCAGCGGCGACGCGGAGAGCGACGCCTTGTTTGCGGACGAAATGGCAGCGCGCGCCACTGCCGGGTACATCGACAAGGCCCATGCCCAGCCTCACGACGTGCCGGCGGCATTCTTCGCCCGCGTGCTCGGTCCGAACCGCAAATATTCCTGCTGCTACTACAAGGAGCCTGAAACCACGCTGCAGGAGGCCGAAGAAGAAGCGCTGCGCCAGACCGTCGCGCATGCCGACCTTGCCGGTGGGCAGTCGATCCTCGAACTTGGCTGCGGCTGGGGTTCATTGTCGCTGTGGATGGCGCGGCAATTTCCAAATTCGCAAGTCACCGCGGTGTCGAATTCGCAGGCCCAGCGCGAATATATCGAGTGGGAGGCCGCGGTGCGCGGATTGAAAAATCTTCGCGTGGTCGCGGCGGACATGGACGTGTTCGACGCCCAGCAACAGTTTGACCGTATCGTGTCGGTCGAAATGTTCGAGCACATCGTCAACTGGCGCGAATTGATGACGCGGGTGAGATCATGGCTGGTGGCGGACGGCCGCTTCTTCCTGCATATCTATACCCATCGCTCGGGCGCCTATCGGTTTGATCAGGTTGACGGCGAAGACTGGATCGCACAGCATTTCTTCGGCGGCGGCGTGATGCCGAGCCATCATCTGATCCGGCAATATTCGGATTTGTTCGAGGTCGAGAAGGAATGGCGCTGGAGCGGCACGCATTACCAGCGCACCGCGCTCGATTGGCTCGGCAATTTCGATTCCCATCGCGACGAGATCGAAGGCCTGCTTTGCGAGGTCTACGGCAACGACACCGCATTGTGGATGCGGCGCTGGCGCTGGTTCTTGCTCGCAACCGCCGGGCTGTTCGGCCATGCCGGCGGCAGCGAATGGGGCGTCAGCCATTACCGGATGAAGGCGGCATCATAACTGCCGTCATGCCCGCGAAAGCGGGCATCCAGTACTCCGTGACACCTGAGTTGAACGCCAGTACTGCGGCGTACTGGATCATCCGCTTTTGCGGATGATGACAGTGGCCGATGATGACAGCAAGAGTGCCGTCACTTCCCCAGCGGCTTGAGAATCTTCGCCAGTTCGGCATGGACGAATTCATTGCCGCAGATCACATTGCCTGTCTTAAGCGGGTCGTCATCACCGGCAATACCGCTGACGATGCCGCCGGCTTCGCGCAGGATGATCTGCCCCGCGGCGATGTCCCATGGCTGCAGGTTGCGCTCCCAATAGCCGTCGAGGCGGCCCGCCGCAACGAAGGCGAAATCCAGCGAGGCCGCGCCGAACCGGCGC
>DASSGM010000251.1:0-11982 GCA_035693465.1 Bradyrhizobium sp.
ACGCAAAATCCGGCGATCATTACAAATTCGATATTATCGGCCCCCACGCCCAGCACTTGCCGCTGAAATCCGATCCCCTGGCATTTGCCACCGAGATGCGCCCGAAGACGGCATCCATCGTTTTCGACGAGGCCAAGCTGCCGCGTCCGCGGCCGGCCCCTGCCAACATCAATGCGCTCAGCGCGCCGATGTCGATCTACGAGGTCCACCTCGGCTCGTGGCGGCGCAAGGGCCACAATGAATGGCTGACCTATCGCGACCTCGCCGAGCAGCTTCCGAGCTATGTCCGCGATCTCGGTTTTACCCATGTCGAATTCTTGCCCGTCAGCGAACACCCGTTCGACGGCTCGTGGGGCTATCAGCCGACCGGCCTGTACGCGCCGACCAGCCGATTTGGCCGGCCGGAGGATTTTGCCGCGCTGGTGGATGCCTGCCACGGTGAAGGTCTCGGCGTGATGCTGGACTGGGTGCCTGGGCATTTTCCCGACGACCCGCATGGGCTCGGCAATTTCGACGGCACCGCATTTTACGAGCACGCCAACCCGCTGCAGGGCCGCCATCTCGACTGGGGCACGCTGATCTACAATTACGGCCGCACCGAAGTGGTCAATTTCCTGGTGTCGAACGCGCTGTTCTGGCTGGAGCGTTATGGCATCGACGGCCTGCGCGTCGATGCCGTCGCCTCGATGCTGTATCTGGACTACAGCCGGCCCGCCGGGGGGTGGATCCCGAACAAATATGGCGGCCGGGAAAATCTCGATGCCATCGATTTCCTGCGCCGGTTCAATACCGAAGTGTTCGCCCATTTTCCGCAGGCCACCACGGCCGCGGAAGAATCAACCGCGTGGCCGCAGGTGTCGCGCCCGGTCGAATATGGCGGGCTGGGCTTTGGCTACAAATGGAATATGGGCTGGATGCATGACACGCTGAATTACATCAGCAAGGATCCGATCCACCGCAAGTATCATCACGGCGACATCCTGTTCGGCCTGCACTACGCATTTTCGGAAAATTTCATCCTGCCGCTGTCGCACGATGAAGTCGTCCACGGCAAGCGCTCGATCCTCGGGCGGATGCCGGGCGACGACTGGCAACGCTTTGCGAACCTGCGCGCCTATTACAGTTTCATGTTCGCCCATCCCGGCAAGAAGCTGATGTTCATGGGCGCCGAGTTCGGCCAGGAGCGCGAATGGAGCCACGATCGCTCGCTCGACTGGCATCTGCTCGACCAAAAGAAATATGCCGGCATCCAGTCCCTGATCCGCGATCTCAACAGGCTCTATCGCGCGTTGCCGGCGCTGCACGAGCTGGACTGTGATCAAGCGGGCTTCGAATGGATCGTGACCGACGATGCCGGCGGCAACGTGTTCGCCTGGATCCGCAAAGGCAATGATGCGCGCGCCCGCTGCCTTGTAGTGGTGAATTTCTCGCCGAATGTATATCACAACTACCGGGTCCGGGTGCCGTTTGCCGGCAAATGGCGCGAGGTCCTCAATTCGGATTCCACGCATTATGGCGGCAGCAATGTCGGGAATATCGGCGAGGTCCGGACATTGGAGGGCCTGGTGCCCGAGCTCAATCTCACCATCCCGCCCTTGGCAGCCATATTTCTCGTACCGGAAAGCTAACGCATGCGACTGTCCGCGGGAACGTCCGCACGCCTCGGTGCAAGCTGGGACGGCCGGGGGACCAATTTTGCATTGTTCTCCGCCAACGCGCAGAAGGTCGAGCTTTGCCTGTTCGACCCGCAGGGTCGCCGCGAACTCGAACGCATCGAATTGCCCGAGCGTACCGAGGACGTCTGGCACGGTTATCTGAACGACGTTTCGCCCGGACAGCTCTACGGCTATCGCGTTCACGGACCTTACGAGCCCGAGGACGGCCACCGCTTCAACGCCAACAAGCTGCTGCTCGACCCCTATGCCAAGCGGCTCGCCGGACGGCTGGTATGGAGCGACGCGCATTTTGCCTATCGCACCGGCAGCGTGCGCGAGGACCTCTCGTTCGACCGGCGCGATAATGCGCGCGGCATGCCCAAGGCCGTGGTGGTCGACGAGAGCTTCAACTGGGGCCGGCGCGAAATGCGCCCGAACATATCCTGGGAAGACACCATCATCTACGAAGCGCACGTCAAGGGCCTGACGCAGAAACGCGAAGACGTGCCGCCAAACCTGCGCGGCACGTATGGCGGCCTGTCTTCCCCTGCCATGATCGAGCATCTCAAGCGCCTTGGCGTCACCACCATCGAGCTGTTGCCGATCCACGGCCTGGTCGACGACAGGATACTGGTCGAGAGGAAGCTGTCGAACTATTGGGGCTACAACACGCTATCGTATTTTGCGCCGGAACAGCGCTACGCGCAGGACAACCCGCTCGACGCCTTCCGCACGACGGTGGCGCGCCTGCATGACGCCGGCATCGAGGTGATGCTCGACGTCGTCTACAATCACACCGCCGAGGGCAACCATATGGGCCCGACGCTGTCATTCCGCGGCATCGACAACGCTTCCTACTACTGGCTGAAGCCGGACAATCCGCGGTACTACGACGATTTCACCGGCTGCGGCAGCTCGGTCAACCTCAGGCATCCGCGCGTTTTGCAGATGGTGATGGATTCGCTGCGCTATTGGGTCGAGGTCTGCCACGTCGATGGCTTCCGGTTCGATCTCGCCACCACGCTGGCGCGCGGACCGAACGGCTTCGACCGCAACAGCGCCTTCTTCACCGCGATCCGGCAAGACCCCGTGCTGGCCTCGGTGAAACTGGTCGCCGAGCCGTGGGACCTCGGCCTGGGCGGCTATCAGGTCGGCGCCTTTCCGTCGCAATGGTCGGAATGGAACGACCGTTATCGCACCGCGATGCGGCGCTATTGGGCCGGCGAAGGCAGCCTGATCGGCGAGGTGTCCAGCCGCATGACCGGCTCGTCCGACCTGTTCAACCACGACGGCCGCGCGCCGCGTGCCAGCGTCAATCACATCACCGTCCATGACGGCTTCACGCTTCAGGATTTGTTCAGCTACAATGAAAAGCACAACGAGGCCAATCTCGAAGGCAATCGCGACGGCGCCAACGAAAATCACAGCACCAATTGCGGCCATGAAGGCCCGACCGACGACCCGACGATAACGGAGCTCCGCCGCCAGTTGCGAAAAAACCAGCTTGCATGTCTGCTGCTGGCGCAAGGCGTGCCGCTGGTGCTGGCCGGCGACGAAGTCGCCAACTCGCAGTCCGGCAACAACAACGCCTATTGCCAGGACAACGAAACGGGCTGGATCAACTGGGAAGGTCTCAATCGCGAAGGCGACGACCTGATCGATTTCATCGGCCAGATGACCGAGATACGAAAGCGCTTTCCCCAGTTCCGCTCGCGTCGCTGGCTCGATGGACGGCGCGCCGATGGATCCTACGGCGTGTTGTGGCTGACGCCGGAGGCCGAAGAGATGAAGGAGCAGGACTGGAATTTTCCGGAAGGCCGGTTTCTCGCTTATGTGCTCGGACCGCTCGAGCCCGGCAAGGCGCCGATTTTCATCGTGCTGAATGCCGCCCCCGAAGCGATCGCGTTTAAATTGCCGAAACTGCCCGAATACAAGAGCTGGCAGCAACTATTGAACACCGCCGACGTTAAGGAAACGGTCGCGGAGTTCGCATCAGGAAGTGATGCAAAAGCCCCTCCGCGCGCGGTCCTTGCCTTCGCGGGTTCGGCATGAATGAGCGGCAATTCGGCGCGAGGCCGACAGCGCATGGCGCGTCGTTTCGGCTATGGGCGCCGGCGGCGAAGCGTGTCGACCTGGTGCTGGAGAAACCTCAGGCCATGCAACGCGGCGCAAACGGCTGGTTTTCTGCCAATGTGCCCGGCGTAAAGGCCGGCGCCCGTTACAAATTCCGGATCGACGATGAGATCGATGTACCCGATCCGGCATCGGCGTTTCAGCCGGATGACGTTTGCGGCCCCAGCGAAGTCATCGATCACGCTGACCATCCATGGCGCGCTTCGCACTGGCGTGGACGTCCGTGGCACGAAGCCGTCGTGATGGAAGCCCATGTCGGCACCTTCACCAGCGAGGGCACTTACCGCGCCATGATCGGCAGGCTCGATCATCTGGTGACGAGCGGCATAACGGCGCTGGAATTGATGCCGCTTGCGGATTTCGCGGGCTCGCGCAACTGGGGCTATGACGGCGTGTTGTGGTACGCGCCCGACAGCGCCTATGGGCGGCCCGACGATCTCAAGACCCTGATCGATGAAGCGCATCTGCGTGGGCTGATGGTATTTCTCGACGTGGTCTACAACCACTTCGGTCCCGAAGGAAATTATCTCGGCCGCTATGCGCCAGACTTCTTCACCGAGGGGCAGACACCCTGGGGCAGTGCGATCGATTACCGGGTGCGAGAGGTGCGCGCCTTTGCCATCGAGAATGCGCTGTATTGGCTGCGGGAATATCGTTTTGACGGGCTGCGGCTCGATGCCGTCAATACCATCGTTGAAACGGGCGAAGTCCCGATCCTGCACGATCTCAGCGTCGCCGCCGGCAAGCTCGCCGCCGGGACCGGCCGTCACATCCATCTCGTGCTGGAAAACAGCGACAACCGCGCAAGCCTGCTGGACGCCACGCAAGACCCGCCCGGCGGCAAATATCGCGGGCAATGGAACGATGACTATCACCACGTCTGGCATGTGCTGTTGACCGGCGAGGCGCAAGGCTACTACGGCGATTATCAGCGTTCGCCGGGTCACGATCTTGCCCGGGCGCTCGCATCGGGATTTGTCTACCAGGGCGAAGTGTCCGCCTTTTGGGGCGGCAAGCGGCGCGGCCAGGCAAGCGGCAAGCTTGCTCCCACCACCTTCATCAATTTCCTGCAGAATCATGATCAGATCGGCAACCGCGCGCTCGGCGACCGGCTCGAAAGCCTGGCGGACCCAAGAGCCATCGAGGCCGCCTTGGCGATCAGTTTGCTGGCGCCCATGACCCCGATGCTGTTCATGGGGGAAGAGTGGGGTTCGAAGGCGCCGTTCCCGTTTTTCTGCGATTTCAGGGGCGATCTGGCGGAGGCGGTGCGCGGAGGTCGTCAAAAGGAATACGCCTGGGCCTACGCGAAATACGGCGATGAAATTCCCGATCCGCTTGCGAAATCAACCTTTCAATCCGCGATACTGGATTGGGAATCGCGCAATCGGGCACCGGGAAAACAGCGGCTGGCGCTGGTGCGAGACCTTCTCGCGATACGCCGGCGAGAGATCGTTCCGAGGCTTTCTGGCGCATCCTTCGGCGATGCGCAGGCGGCGGACAATGGTTTGCTGACGGCCCATTGGTGCATGGGCGATGGCGCGGCGCTGCAGCTTGTGGCCAACCTTTCGAATAGCGAGATTGCATGCAAGGCAGTTGCGGCGAGCGGCATCCCGATCTGGGGCGGCGAAGCTCGTGACTTGATGGCGCCCTGGTCGGTGTTCTGGCGCATCGGAGGGCGATGATGCCCCCGACCATTCCGATCGCGACCTACCGCGTGCAACTGACGCCGAATTTCGATTTTGACGCCGCGGCGGCGATCGTCCCCTATCTGCAAGGACTCGGCATTACCCATCTCTATGCATCGCCCTTCATGAAGGCCCGCAAAGGCTCGACCCATGGCTACGACATCGTCGATCACACCAGGATCAATCCGGAGCTCGGCGGCGATGCCGGCTTCGAGCGATTGAGCAATACACTGAAGCAGCACGACCTCGGCCTGATCCTCGACTTTGTCCCCAACCATGTCGGGGTACATTTCGCCGACAATCCATGGTGGCTCGACGTGCTGGAATGGGGTCCGGCCTCGCCGCACGCGGTGTCGTTTGACGTCGACTGGGACATACTGCCCTATCGAGCGCGCGGCGGCGTGCTGCTGCCGATCATCGGCTCGTCCTATGGCCAGGCGCTTGAAAAGGGCGAGATCGAACTCCGCTACGACGCCGACGAGGGAAGTTTGTCGGCCTGGTATTTCGAGCACCGGCTGCCGATCGCGCCCGAGCGTTACAGCGAGATTCTGCGCACTGTCGTGAGAGAAGCCGGCGCCGAAGACGACGCGGCGGGAAAACGCATGCTTGAGCTTGCGTCGCGCTATCGGGGCCTGCGGCACCCCAATCGCAGCGAAGCGCCGGCGTTCAAGGCGGAACTAAAAGGCATCGCCGGAAGTGCCGAGATTATCGCGCGCGGCATCGGGGCCTATCGCGCAGCAGCGGATCGGCATGCGCAGATTCTCGCGCTGCATCATCTGCTCGAACGCCAGAATTACAAGCTCGGGCACTGGCGCCTCGCCTCCAGCGACATCAATTATCGGCGGTTTTTCGATATCAATACGCTTGCCGGGCTGCGGGTCGAGGATTTCGGCACATTCGACGCCATTCATCGTCTGGTGAAAAAACTGATCGCCGAAGGCAGGCTGCAGGGGCTGCGGCTCGACCACATCGATGGCTTGCGCGACCCCGCGCAATATTTTCAGCGCCTGCGTCGCCTGATCCGGGATGCACAGGCAGAGCATGCCGAACCGTTTTACCTGGTGATCGAAAAGATTCTCGGCGAACACGAAACGCTGCCTTCCTTCACCGGCGTGCACGGCACTACCGGCTATGAGTGGCTCAATGCCATCACCCGTGTACTGGTCGACGACAAGGGCCTCGAACCGCTCGATGAGGTGTGGCGGCAGATCAGCAATTTGCCGCCCAGGCTCGCCCCTGTCTTGAAGGAGGCCAAGCGCAGGGTTCTCGAGACCTTGCTCACCAGCGAATTCACGGTGCTGACGCGCCTGCTCGCGCGTATCGCCGCGGGCCATTACTCGACGCGCGACTTTTCCGCCGACAGCCTGCGGCAGGCGCTTGAACTTTATGTGCTGCATTTCCCGATCTACCGCACCTATGTGACCGCAGCGGGTCCGACAGCGCACGACCGCGCGCTGATCTCGCAGACCATCGAAAGGGCGCGAGCGGAGTGGTTCGCCGCCGACGACGGCATCTTCGAATTCTTGCGCGATACGCTGACGATGGACCTGATCAAGCCGGGCAGGCCTCCGCACAGCGCGCCGCGCGTGCGCCGCTTTGCGCTGAAGGTGCAGCAATTTACTGGTCCCCTGATGGCCAAGGCGCTCGAGGATACCGCGTTCTATCGCTACCACCGCCTGCTGGCGCTCAACGAGGTCGGCGGCAATCCGTCAGCCAAAGCGCTCTCCATCGACGCCTTTCACGAGGCGATGAAAGTTCGCGCCAGGCAATGGCCGCATGGCATGACGGCAACCGCGACGCACGACACCAAGCGCGGCGAGGACGCGCGGGCACGACTGATGGCGTTGGCCGAGCTCCCCGGTGAATGGGCCAGCGCAGTTGCGCGATGGAAAATCCTCAACGCGCCGCATCTGGTCATCGAAGGCGAAATGCGCGCGCCCTCGGCTACGTTCGAATACCTGCTGTATCAGGCGCTGCTCGGGGCGTGGCCATCGGGTGAACGCGACGGCTCGTTTCGCGAGCGAATGCAGGCCTTCGCGTTGAAGGCGGCGCGCGAGGGCAAGCAGGAGACAAGCTGGCTCAATCCCCACGCCGCCTACGAGGCGGGACTACGGACATTCATCGAGCGGATTCTGGATCGCTCGAGCTCGGCTGAATTTCTGAGCTCGCTTGAGACGCTGGCGCGCCGCGTCTCGCTGTTGGGTGCGCTGAATTCGCTCAGTCAGATCACGTTGAAGGCGACGATTCCCGGCGTGCCCGATTTCTACCAGGGCACCGAGTTCTGGGACTTGTCGCTGGTCGATCCCGATAACCGTCGGCCGGTGGATTTTAAACAGCGCGCGTCGGTGCTGGCGTCGATGGATGCCGCCGATTGGCAAGTCCTCGTGCAAAACTGGCCCAACGGTCATCTGAAGCTGGCCTGGACCCGGCGTCTCCTCGAACTGCGCACGGAATTTGCCGACGTGTTCGCTCACGGTGACTACGTGCCGCTGCGCCTGAGCGGGCCGCATCGCGACCATGTCATTGCTTTCGCCCGGCGCCGTGGTCGCGATGCCGTGATAACAGCCGTTGCGAAATCATTCGCCGCGTTCTCCCAGGGCGGCCGGGTCTGGCCCCGCGCGGAAGCCTTCGACGCTGCGCTTGATGTCAGCGGCTATTCCGTTGAGGGCTTCGCCAAAGCCGAGGCGACCGAGCTGCGGCTCTCAGAGCTGTTCCGGCATTTTCCGGCGGCAGTGTTGAAGGCGAGATCTGTGGGTGCCGTGAAGCCGGCGCGAAAGCGCGTTCGAGCCTGAAAAGCGAAGGCCGCCCGGGATCAAGTAAAGGCCGGACGGCCTGGCGGATGTCGTGCCGACAGCTAGAGGTCGGTTCCCTCCCCCGCGCATCATTGGATATTCGAGAAATTCAGTTACCAAGAAATAAACCAGCGCTTCGTTTTCGTTGCTGCATGGCAATACGATCGCGGCCCGTCAGTTGCGCTTGGTCAGCAGCAGGTTGCCGCGGTTCTTGATCGCTGTCTGGGCGGCTTGCGCAAATCGTTGCAGCAGCCAGGGCAGCGTCACTTCCACCCGGACATGGTCGTCCGCCACATCGACATGACCCGACGCCACCTGCCCCAGCGCGCGGACGCGAAAGATCATGCGATCCTGCTCCCATCTCTCCTCATCGACCTTCAGCACGGGAATGCTGGAGGCGGCGCGGGTCAATCCGTTCTTGAGGCGGCGGACCGCCTCCTCGCGGCCAAGGCGATGCGGAAGCGAGACCACTACGGGTGCGGACATGACTGTATCCTCTTCTGATCTAACCGCATGTAATTCCACATTTTCCTGAAAAAAGGGCGCACCCATAGGCGCTCAGGGAACCCACGGGAACTTTCCGGGCTCCCGCTTGTTTTTCCAGCCGATGGCAGCGCAACAGTGGCAGCTGCCGGGCTGGGAGGAGATGCCAAATGTCAATCGGACTGATTATCCTGATCATTCTCATCATCGCTTTGCTCGGCGGCTTCAGTGGCATCGGGGGCGGACCGTTCTATGGCACCGGATATTATGGCGGCGGCGGCCTCGGGCTCATCATCGTCATCTTGCTGATCCTGCTCCTGCTCGGTCGGATCTGACGCGAGAGAGTTCATACTCGTAGGGTGGGCGCTTCGCTGAGCCCACCCTACTTTTCGGCCAGCTTCTTGATCGCGGCCTTTATCGATGTTGCCGCATCATCGTAACCTTGCCATGCCCTGGTTTTGGCCAGCAGCGCCGGCACGGTCCGCACCGTATAGCGTTTCGGGTCGAGATCGCCGCGCACCTGGGCCCATGTCAGCGGCATTGAAACGGTCGCGCCTTCGCGCGCCCGCGGTGACAGCACCGCCACCGCGGTAGCCATGCGATCGTTGCGAAGATAATCAAGGAAGATCTTTCCCTTGCGCAGCTTCTTCGACATGTTGAGCAGATAGCGTTCGGGATTTTCGTTGGCCATCCATTGGCAAACACCTTGCGCAAATGCCTTGGCCTCTTTCCATGTCACCTTGTCCCTGGCGCCATGCAGCAGCGGCGTCACCACATGAAGCCCCTTGCCGCCGGTGGTCTTGCAGAAGCTCTCCAGGCCGACGTCGGCCAGATGTTGCCGCATGTCCCTGGCCGCTTCGATGACGTCGGCAAAGTCGACATTGGGCGCGGGATCGAGATCGAACACCAGCCGCCCCGGCGCGTCAGGCGCAAATGGCGCGCAATTCCACGGATGCAGCTCAAGCGCGCCGATCTGCGCAACCGCCGCAAGCCCTTCGACACGATCGATCTGCAGATAGGGTTTGTGGTCGCCGAAGACCTTGACCAGTTCCAGAAGATTCGAGGAGCCTTTCATGGCGTGGCGCTGGAAGAAGCGCTCGCCGCTGATGCCATCAGGCGCGCGGACCAGCGAGCATGGCCGTCCCCTGATATGCCCGATCATCCATTCGCCAATCGCTTCGAAATAGCGGGCGAGATCGAGCTTTGTCACGCCTTCGCCGTCACCCGCATCCGGCCACATCACCTTGTCGGGATGAGAGATGATCACACCCATCACCTCGGCGGATTTGCTCTCTGCTTGCGCCGACCGCGCCTTGGCCGGCTTGCCGGATTTGGCCGCCGTGTTTGCGGAGGGTTTGGCGAGCTTGGTCATGGCCGGCTTCTCCGCCTGCACTTCCGCGGCGGGCTTGTCCTGGCGCAGCCCCTTGAACGCAGCCTGCCGGATGTTGCCGGCATCGGTAAAGCCTGCAAATTCGATTTCGGCGACAAGCTCGGGTTTCAGCCAATGAATATCCCTGGTCTTGCGCGGCGCATTGCTGCCGCCGAACGGACTCCTGTCGGAGGCCGCGGCCTTCAGCGCCGGCATGATGCGCTTTACCTTGTCCTTCCCGAAGCCGGTACCGACTATTCCGACAAAGGCCAGGTGATCGCCGCGATTGACGCCCGCCATCAGCGAGCGGAATTTGCCGTTGGTGGTTTTCCACCCTCCCAGCACGACCTCGTGCCCGGCGCGGCATTTGGCCTTGGTCCAGTCCTCGGACCGGCCCGAGCGATAAGGCGCGCTGAGCTTCTTCGAGACGATGCCTTCCAGCGACAGCTTGCAGGCCGACTGCAGGACGGCGTCGCCGCCGGTTTCGAAATGCTCGACATAGCGGATCAGCCTGGCTTTGCTCCTGGGCCGCGCGTCCAGCAATTTTTTCAGGTGCGCCTTTCGTTCGGCGAGCGGCAGGCGGCGAATATCCATTCCATCGGCGAACAACAGATCGAACGCGAAGAAGATGAGATGGTCAGTCTTGCCGTCGGAAAGTGCGGCCTGCAGCGTGGAAAAATCCGGCGCGCCGTCAGGGTCGAGCGCGACGATCTCGCCGTCAACAAGCACATCGGGAAGCGAGCTGCCCTCGCTCGCAATGGCCTCGAATTTTTCGGTCCAGTCCAGGCCCTTTCGGGTCTTCAACGTGGCCTCGCCGTCCTCGAGCCGCAATTGCACCCGGTAGCCGTCGAATTTGATCTCGTGGCACCATCCCTCCCCGCCGGGGGGACGATCGACCGGCGTGCAGAGTTGCGGCGCTACGAAGTCCGGGATCGAGCTGACCTTCTTGCCTTTTGCCGCTGGGGCCGGGGCTTCGGTTTTTTCAGTTTTTTTTTCTGCGCGCCCCTGCGTGGCATCGCCGCGGTTCGAATGCCAGACCGCGTCAGCCTTGCCGCGGCCGGACTTCGCCGTCATGAAAGGTTTTGGTGCCCTGCCCTTGCCTTCAGCGATCTGCTCCATGGTACGGCCCGACGCCACCGATCGATCGGCGTCCAGGATGTTGTTGGCCTTGCCTTCCTTGGCGAATTCATCGCGGTGCTTGATCAGAAGCCAGTTGGTCCTTTTTCCGCCGCTGCGGTCGTTGCGCATGCGGACCAGCACCCAGCTGCCGTGCAGCTTGTCGCCATGCAGCGTGAATTTCAGATCGCCCTTCTTGTATCCGCGCTCCGGATCCTCGGATTCCCAATAGCCACGGTCCCAAAGCTGCACGGTACCGCCACCATATTGCCCCTTGGGAATGGTGCCTTCGAAATCGCCGTAATCGAGCGGATGATCTTCCACTTCGACCGCGAGCCGCTTGTCATGGGGATCGAGTGAAGGACCCTTCGTCACCGCCCAGGACTTGAAGACACCGTCGAGCTCGAGCCGCAAATCGTAATGCAGCCGGCTCGCATCATGCTTCTGGATCACGAACCGCCGCTGCTTCGAAGGCGCAACCGGTGTGTCGCCACTGGGTTCGGCGGTTTGCTCGAAATCCCGCTTCTTTCGATAGGTGGACAGGTTTCTCAAGGACACGATTCAATCCTGCAACTCGAATGGCACCGCCCTCGCGCGCCGACCAGCACCCGGAACCAAAACCCCCAGCGGCAGTTGAAGTTCCCGAATTCGCCCAAACCCCTCACGTCGGAGATTGTAATGGCCCCGCGCGCCTATTGGAAAGGGTCGCTGAAGCTTTCGCTGGTCTCTTGCCCGGTGGCGCTTTATCC
>DASSGM010000252.1:0-4687 GCA_035693465.1 Bradyrhizobium sp.
GGATCGTCGGTGCCCATCATGACGAGGGCCGGCTGTCCCAGGAACGGCAGCCAGGGCAGGCTCGACCAGCCCAACGCGGCGAGCAGTTGCAGGTAGTAGCCGTAATCGCTCGACCAGCGCACATGACGCAGGTGCTCGCGCGCCAGCTCGGGCGAGGTACGGAACGCGCCGCCATAGATATTGCCGGCGATGCGTCCCATATAGTCGGGGTCCTTGTAGCGGCGCGGGGTCGCCATCTTGAGCAGCACGCCGATCTTGCCTGGCACCATCAGGTGGCCGGGCGATGTCGCGGCGAGAACCAGCCGGCGACAGCGAGCGGCTTGTTGAAACGCGAATTGCTGGGCGAGCGCGCCGCCCCAGGACACACCGAGCACGTCGACTTGCCGGTAACCGAACTGGTCGAGCAATTGCGCGGCAAGCCGCACCATCGTCGACGGACGGTACGGCAGCTTCGGTGCCGGCGAGCCGCCGACGCCCGGCATGTCGAACACGATCGCCTCGAGCCCGTCCAGTCTTTGCAGAAACGGTTCGACAAGCTCGATGTTGCCGCCGATGCCGTTGAACAGCAGCAGCGGCGTGCGTTCTCGGTCGCCGGCGCGGATGCCAACGCGCAGCGTCTGTCCTGCGACTTCGGTGAGGCTGATCCGCATCTAGTCTTCCATCACATAGCGGCCGGGAGCCTCGCCGAGCGGCGGGATATCCACATTGCCGAAACAAGCCGGCGCCGCAACCAGTTCTCCCGAGCGTGGCTTGATCCATTCGAGCCAGTGTGGCCACCAGCTCCCGGTGTGTTTCTCGGCGCCTTTCAGCCACGCCTCCGCGGTCGTCTGTCGTGCCGGGCCGGCATGGAACGACGCCTTGGGATTGCCGGGCGGATTAAGCAGGCTTTGGATGTGCCCGCTGTTGGAAAGCACAAAGGTGCTGCGTTCTCCGTACAGCTTCGCGGTGTTGTAGCAGCCCTGCCAGGGCGTGATGTGATCGGTCACGCCGGCGACGACGTAGCTGTCGATGTCGATCAGGCGCATGTCGAGCGGCTTGCCGCGCACCGCGAGCCGGCCGGGATTGACGAACGGATTGGTATCAACCAGATCGAGGAAATCCGCGTGCAACTGCGCCGGCAGCCGCGTGGTGTCGTTGTTCCAGTAGAGCACGTCGAAGGCTGGCGGCGCGTTCCCCAACAAATAATTGTTGACCCAATAATTCCAGATCAGGTCGTTCGGCCGCATCCAGGCGAACATGCGCGCGAGCTCGCGGCCCTCGACCACCCCTGCGAGCCGGGAACTGCTCTTGGCCGCGGCGATCGACTCAGGCGTTACGAAGATCCCTGCTGTGGTGCTCTCCGCTACCGCCATGTCGAGCACACATACCGCAACCGTTGCGCAATTGACCTTGCGCTCGCCGCGCGCGGCAAGATTGGCGAGAAACGCCGACATGGTGATGCCGCCGGAGCAAGAACCCCAGATGTTGACGTCTTCAGCTCCGGTGATGGCGCGCATCGCGTCGACCGCTTCCTCCAGCGCTTCGACATAGGCATCGAGCCCGAAGTGAGCCTGCGCGGGCGTCGGATTTTTCCACGAGATGGCGAAGGTCTGCAGGCCGCCGTCGAGCGCGTGGCGGATGATGCTCTTCTCCGGGGCGAGGTCGAACACGTAATATTTGTTGATCTGCGGCGGCGCCACCAGCAGCGGCCGCGCGTGCACCTGCGCGCCGGTCGGCTGATACTGGATAAGCTCCATGATCGAATTGCGGTAAACCACCGCGCCCGGCGTGGTCGCGAGGTTCTTGCCCACCGCGAAGTTGCGGGTATCGACCTGCGCCGGCAGGCCGCCGTTATTTATGAGGTCGTGGACGAAATTTTCCAGCCCTTGCGCGAGGCTGCTGCCGCCGGTGTCGATGAATTTCTTCAGCGCTCCGGGATTGCCGGCAAGCGAGTTGGTCGGCGCCATCGCGTCGATGAACAGCGAGGTGACGAAGCGCACGCGCTCGGCATCGCGTTTTTCCATGTTGGCGTCGTCGACGAAACGGTTGAACGCCCCGCCCCAGGCGAGGTAGCACTGCGCCAGCGTGCGGTAGGTGGGACTCTGTTTCCAGGCCGGATCGGCGAAACGTTTGTCCTTGGCGTCGGGCGCAAGCTCCGAGGCGCCTGCGGCGATGCGGCCGAGTTCGCCAAGGAACGCCAAATATTGCTGTGCCGCGATGTCGGCACGGCTGGTCATCTGGCCCAACAGCAGGTGCACGGCATCAAGCAGGTCCTCGCCGCGCACGCCGACCAGGGGATTGGCGGCAAGCGTGTTCGCCGCGGCCTGTTCGCGAATTTCATGGTCATTGGTTTCAGGCATGGCTTCCTCCGATCAGCATGCAGAGGATCTCGGCGATCAAGGCAGGCTTCGGCTCGCCCTCGATCTCCAGCATGCATTGTAGCTTGAGCAGCGTGCGGCCGCCATTCTGCGCCTCGGCCGCAACCAGGCTGGCGCGGTTGCGCACGCGGGCCCCTGCTTTCACCGGGGCGATGAAACGCACCTTGTCCACGCCGTAGTTCAGTCCGCCGGCCGCGTCCGGTGGAATGATGCCGATCTCCATCACGGTGCCCGCAACCAGCGACAGCGTCAGATAGCCGTGCGCGATCGGACCGCCAAACGGACTCTCGCGCCTTGCGCGTTCGGCATCGACGTGGATCCATTGGCGGTCGCCGGTGCATTCCGCGAAGGCGTTAATGCGGTCCTGGTCGACCACCACCCAGTTCGATACGCCGAGCTCGCGTCCGACGAATTCTCCGGCTGTCGCCATGCTGTACCCTGCGAGCGCCATGATGTTACCTCACGGAATGTCGCGCAGATCCTTGCGCAGGATCTTGCCAACGTTGGACTTCGGCAAGGCGTCGAGGAAGCGCACTTCCTTCGGCACCTTGTAGGCCGCAAGGTCTGAGCGGCAATGGGCGATGACATCGGCCTCGGTCAGCGCCGCATCGGGGGCCTTCACCACGAACAGCCGCACCGCCTCGCCGGTCTTCTCGTCGGGCCGTCCGATGCAGGCGCATTCCAGGACGCCGGCACAGGACGCGGCGACCGCCTCGATCTCGTTCGGATAGACGTTGAAGCCGGAGACGATGATCATGTCTTTCTTGCGATCGACGATCCGCAGGAAGCCGTTGCGGTCGAACACGCCGATGTCGCCGGTGCGGAAATAGCCGTCGGGGGTGAACGCGGCCGCATTGGCTGTCGCGTTCTGCCAATATCCCTTCATCACCTGCGGGCCCTTGGCGCAAATTTCACCGGCTTCGCCAATCGCGGCATCCTTGTCGTCGCTGTCGAGGAGCCGAATATCGGTGGAGGGCAGCGGCAGGCCGACCGTTGCCGAGAAGCCTGACCCCGTCATCGGGTTGAGGGTGAGGACGGGCGAGGTTTCCGAAAGGCCGTAGCCTTCGAGGATGTCTTTTCCGGTCAGCGTCTTCCACTTCGCCGACGTTGTCGGCAACACGGCGGCGCCGCCGCCGATCGCCACGCGCAGGCTCGAGAAATCAACCTCCTTGATCCTCGGATGCATCATCAGCCCGCCGAACAGCGTGTTGACGCCGGTGAACACCGTGCATCGCGATTTCTGGAGAATCTCGACGAAGCCGTCCATGTCGCGCGGATGGGGGACCAGCCAGTTCTCCGCGCCGATCGAATAGTAGGTGATGAAGTTTACCATCAGCGCGAAGATATGATAGAGCGGCAGCGCGGTGACGACCACTTCCTGTCCCGGGCGCAGCGCATCGGGCATGAAGGCCTTGAACTGTTCGGTGTTCGCAACGAGGTTGCGATGCGACAGCGCCGCGCCTTTGGAAAGTCCGGTGGTGCCGCCGGTGTATTGCAGGAACAGGAGATCGTCGCCTGCGAGCAAAACCGGCGTGAAGCCATGGGTTGCGCCCTGCGCCAGCGCCTCCGCGAATGGGATCACATTGGCAAGCCGCGGGTCGAGCGGCGGCGTCGGAGGCTTTGCGCCGATGCCGTCGCCGAGTTCGACGCTGATGACATGCTCGACCGCGGTCCTGGCGATGATCTCGGCGAGCGTCGTGGTGACGCCACGGAAGATGACGATGGTCTTCACGCCTGCATCGTTGAGCTGGTGCTCGAGCTCGCGCGGCGTGTAGAGCGGATTGACATTGACCTGGACGGCACCCGCGCGCACGATTCCCAGCATGGCGAGCGGAAACGCCGGGATGTTCGGCAGCATCACCGCGATGCGGTCGCCCTTCGCGACGCCGAGCTTGCCCTGCAGGTAGGCCGCGAAATCGCGCGACAGACGGTCGGTGTCGGCATAGCTGAGGGTCTGCCCGAAGCAGCGGAACGCCGGCTTGTCCGGGTAGCGCGCCATCGCGCTTTCAAGCATCTCCAGCACAGACCCGTGGACGTCCGGATCGATCTCGGCCGGGACACGTTCGCCGTAAGTAGCGAGCCAGGACTTGCTCAACAAGTTCGCCTCCCTTTGCTGTGCCGACCTTGATGCCGCTGAAGTGGCAAGGCCGCCAGTTCCATAGTATGCTCGCTGGATAGCCGCCGGATCGCGGCATGTCAGTAGCCGGGGCGGCCAATCTATTGGCTGACAAGGCCACTGGCGCTGCGGAGGAACGAGGGATGGAGAAGCGGACGACGGCGGCCGTCTGGGTGAAGGGCATCGCGGAGATGCTTGCCGCCGAGGGCCTCGA
>DASSGM010000253.1:0-8785 GCA_035693465.1 Bradyrhizobium sp.
TTTCGATCACGGTCGCCATGTGATGCGCATTGGCGTGAACAATGGTCGCGGCATCCCGCGCGATCGCGACATGGCCTTTAAAGAAAATCAGGTCGCCGCGCTGCAACTTTCTGGACTCGGCCGTGGTCAACATTCTGCCGAGACCGTCCTGCTGCATGTCGCTGTCGCGCGGGCAGCCGGTCCCCGCGGCGTTCAGCGAGACCTGGACCAGGCCGGAACAATCGATGCCAAAGGCGCTCTTGCCGCCCCACAGATAGGGCGTGCCGGCGAAGCGTTCGGCGACCGCGACGAAATCGTTCTCGTAACGGTCGATGCTGCCGACATGCTGGCGCGGCAAATACCAACCTTCGTGGGTCACCGCGAAAGCGCCGTCTTCGCGGACCACCGTTACCAAATCTCCCATGACCAGCGTATCCGCCGGCGGCAGCTTGATCGAGGGACCCGGAAACGCGAATGCGCGCAAGCTCGTGATCTTGTGCGTCGGCGTCGCGGCAGGTTTTACCAGCGCGCGGTCGGGCAGCCAGCCCACATAGCCATCGCTGTTCAATTGGCCCCAGGCAAAACCTTCGCGATTGCGGTCGTAGATGGTGACACGCTCGCCTTTCAGCGCCTGCGTCATCAACTCGGCATCGGGCGCCGGCGCGCGGCGAAGCGGGACGACAGCCTCGCTCACCTCGAACACCTGGCCTTCGACAAAGCGCGCCGCCGCGATCTTGCCTTCGAGATATTTCGCGGCGAGATCCGGCCGCGCCGGCGTCAGGCGCGGATCATCCATAGCGATCGCCCAGCAATTTGTAGATCGCGCGCGCGGCCTGGCACTCGCCGCCTTCCGGCCGCGCCGGTTTTGCAGACGGCGTCCAGCCGTAGATGTCGACATGCAGCCAGCTTTTCGCGTGCTCGACGAAACGCTGCAGAAACAGCGCGCAGGTGATGGAGCCGGCAAGGGTGCCCGACGGCGCGTTGGTGATATTGGCGACCTTCGAGTCGAGCCAGGCATCGTAAGCCGGCCACAGCGGCAAACGCCATAACGGATCGTTCTCCTGGTTCGCGCAAGCCGCGACTTCCTGCGCCAGCCTCTCATCGTTGGTGTAAAAGGGCGGTAAATCCGGCCCGAGCGCCACCCGCGCCGCGCCGGTCAGGGTGCCCAGATCGACCAGCAGATCGGGTTTTTCCTCATCCGCCAGGGCAAGGGCATCCGCCAGGATCAATCGGCCTTCGGCATCGGTATTGCCGATTTCCACGGTAAGGCCCTTGCGCGAGGTGAAGATATCGAGCGGGCGGAAGGCATTGCCGGCGACCGCATTCTCCACCGCCGGGACCAAAACCCGTAATCGCAGCTTGAGCTTGGCGTCCATCACCATCTGCGCCAGCGCCAGCACATTGGCGGCTCCGCCCATATCCTTTTTCATGATCAGCATGCCGCTCGACGGCTTCAGGTCTAGTCCGCCGCTATCGAAGCAGACGCCCTTGCCAACCAGCGTCACCTTGGGGTGAGCGGGATCGCCCCAGGTCAAATCGATCAGCCGCGGCGCCCGCGACGATGCCATCCCCACGGCATGAATCAGCGGAAAGTTCTGTCGCGTCAGGTCGTCGCCGACGATGCAATTGAAATTGGCGCCAAAGCGATTTGCCAGATGCTGCGCGGCGAGCGCCAGTTGCTCCGGTCCCATGTCGTTTGCCGGCGTATTGATGAGGTCGCGGGCAAGCGCCGCCGCGTCTGCGATGCGCGTGATATCTGCGGCATCGATGCCATCGGGCAGCACCAGCCTGACGTCGGACGCGTCGGATTTGCGGTAGCGGCTGAAGCGATAGCTGCCGAGCGCAAAGGCGAGGACCGCGAGCCTGGTATCGTGCGGCGTGTTGGCAAATCGATAGACCCCTGGCGGCAGCAGGCCCGGCAAAAGGCCGGGTCTGAACAGATCCAGGGATTTGCCGTTGTTCTCCTCGAGGCCGAACACGACCTGGGCGATTTGTCCGTCCGCGGAGGGTAAGGCGAGGCAGGCTCCGGGTTTGGCGGCAAAGCCATGGGCTAGCGCGAACTGCCGGGCTTGCGCGGGTAGCTCGGCACAGATTGCGTCCCAAGTCGCCTTGGTGGCGAAGCTGATGGGAATGGCCGATACGGCAGGTGTGGTCTCGAACACGGAAGGCATGCTTGTCTCGGTTTTCATTTTGGAACAGGGCGGGAGCGGGTGTGGAGCAGAACCGAGACGTTGCAGTTTTTTTGCGCGTCCGCAATCGGCTGTGACGACACCCGAACTCCGCCGACTACTACACGCCGCCTGGCGAGCGTGGTAGCCTCGATTTTCAACGCCAGTCTTCCAAGATTAGCCAGTCTTGCAGGATTCGAATGTCATTTTCTCTAGCGGGGAATGCGATGGACGTTTTGTGGGACATTATTGTTTTGATCGGTCACGGGATCGAACAGGTTTTCGTGTACGTGGAAACCCACCACTGGATTTTCGGATTTCTGGTGATTGGCTACATATTCTACCTTCACGATAGAGCCCTTCACGCCAGATTTGATGCGCTCGACAAGCGAATTGATGAAATCAGGAAACGTCTCGCCGTCGAATATTGAGGGATTGCACTGACCTTCATTGCATTGGTTGATTCCGATGCAGCGCAATGGTCGCGCCTTCGCGCCTCCGTTGAAATCGACCGGCTTCCGCCCAGAGCGGAATTAACCAGCCGTTAGGGTTAACAGTCTATTGCTGGCACATTCGGCTCGATCAATCCGTCTGATCCCAAGAGTTAAAGTGCCATGCGTCAGCAGTCCAGTCTTGCCCGGCTTCTTGGGTCTGCGGCCGTGACGGCGATGTTGGCCGCCGGGCTTGGCGGCTGCCAGACCATGTCCGATATCACGGGATCGCTGACATCAAAGGCCGAGACGAGCCCCAGCACCGAAACCGATCCGCGGCGCGCGGCGGAGCTTTACGGCGAGCGCCATCGCGCCAATCCCAAGGATCCCGACGCCGCGCTGGCTTATGGCCAGGCGCTGCGCGCCACCGGGCAGCGCGGCCAGGCGGTCGCCGTGCTCGAACAGGCCACCATCGCCCATCCCGGCAACAAGGCGCTGCTCGCCGGCTATGGCCGCGCGCTCGCCGATAACGGCAATTTCCAGCAGGCGTTTGATGTTCTTACACGCGCCCATTCGCCCGACAATCCGGATTGGCGTATTCTTTCGGTGCAGGGGACCGTACTCGATCAGCTGGGCCGGCATGAGGACGCCCGCCGCTATTACGCCAGCGCCTTGAAGATTGTGCCCGACGAGCCGTCGGTGCTGTCCAATCTCGGCCTTTCCTATGTGCTTTCCAAGGATCTGCCCAAGGCGGAAGAAAACCTGCGACGGGCTTACGCCAGCGGCAAGGCCGATGCGCGGGTGCGGCAGAATCTCGCTCTCGTGGTTGGCCTGCAGGGCCGCTTTGCCGAGGCCGAAAGCATCGTGAAAGCCGATCTGCCGCCAGAGGAAGCCGCCTCGAACGCCGCCTACCTGAAGAAGATGCTGAGCCGAAAGGACAATCCGCGCGCGGGCGCGGCAACGATGCCGGTGGCGTCACTCAACCGTCCCGACTGAGCGGCGATTAGCCAAAATTGTCGCGCCAGCGAAAGCGGGCATCCGGTAATCACCCAGCGTCTAGCGAATCGTCCGGTGAAGCCGGGCGACGACGGCCGTAAATGGCGCCGCCCGCTACGCGGAGAGGCTCAATGGAATGTTGCCGCGACCTTGATGCCGCTCGGCCCAAGGATGACGATGAACAACACCGGCAGGAAGAACAGAATCATCGGCACGGTCAGTTTCGGCGGCAGCGACGCCGCCTTCTTCTCGGCCTCGCTCATGCGCATGTCGCGGTTCTCCTGCGCCATGACTCGCAGGCTCTGGCCGAGCGGTGTTCCGTAGCGTTCCGACTGCTGCAAGGCCAGACAGACCGACTTCACGCCTTCGAGACCGGTGCGCTTGGCCAGATTTTCGTAAGCAACCTTGCGGTCCTGCAAATAGGACAGCTCAGCCGTAGTAAGGATGAATTCCTCCGACAGCGGAACCGATTGGGTAACGATTTCGCCGCTGACCCTGCGGAATGCGGTTTCGATCGACATGCCGGATTCGATGCAGATCAGCAGCAGGTCGAGCGCATCGGGAAAGGCGCGCTTGATCGAGAGTTGGCGTTTCGTGATCGCGTTTTTCAAAAACAGCATCGGCGCCTGCAAGCCGAGATAGGCGGCGGCAATGCATATGCCGATCTTGATCGGCATCGATTTTTCCATATGCGAGATCACAAAAACATACAGCGCCGTCGCCAGGAAAAGCACGAGCGGCGTCACTAGCCGGAAGAACAGGAATGTCACGTAAGGCGCGTGCCCGCGATATCCGGCCATGGTGAGCTTTTCGAGCGCGGCCTCCTGCGCCAGCCATTTGCCGAGGTTGAAATCCTCCACCACCTTGGCGACGAGTTGCTTCGGAGACTGACGCAGCGTGACCTTTTCGGTCTTGGAGAGGCGTTCGCGCTCGCGCTGCCGGATCCGTTCGCGCTCGCTCGCGACCGCCTTCATGCGCTTTTCCAGTCCCCCGGTCGCAAACAACGGCATGATCAACGTGTATGCGGTTGCGCTCGCGGCGATCGCGGCGAGCAGCATGGTCATAAAGCGCGCGTCGTGGAGCTTGGCGATCAGAAAATCAAGCATGCTGCACCGTCAGAAATCGAAGTTGATCATTTTCTTCATCACGAAGATGCCGATAGACATCCACAACGCGGAGCCAACGAGCATCAGTTGACCGGTCGGGTGAGTCCACAGCAGCGAGATATAGGCGGGGCTCGACAGGTAGACGAGCAGCATGACGATGGGCGGCAGCGAACCGATGATGCCTGCGGACGCCTTGGCTTCCATCGACATGGCCTGAATCTTCTCGGCCATCTTCTTGCGGTCGCGCAGCACCTTGGAAAGGTTGCCCAAAGCCTCGGACAAGTTACCGCCGGACTTTTGCTGGATCGAGATGACGATTCCGAAGAAGTTCGCCTCCGGCACCGGCATCCGTTCGAACAGGCGCGCACATGCATCGCCAAGTGGCATGCCGATCGCCTGGGTTTCGATGATGGCGAGGAACTCGCCCTTGAGCGGCTCCGGGGCATCGGTTGCGACGACTTTGATAGATTCAAACAGAGGCAGGCCCGCCTTGATGCCGCGAACAATGACGTCGACGGCATCCGGCAGCGCCCTGAGAAATTTCTTTTCCCGGCGTTTCTTGAGAAAGTTCAAGCCCCAGCGCGGCAGACCCAGGCCAGCGGCGAAGGCGAGGCCGGCGGCTCCAATTAGCCCACCTCCGGCCAGCATCGTTATCGCAAAGCAGGTCACCGCAAGAACAGCGGAAATCATCATGAATTTCCGGGGTGACCAGTCGAGTCCGGCCTGCGTCAGGCGGCTGCTCAGCGGAACCTTCTTTTCATTGCTGCGGGCCTCGAGCTCCTTTAGCGATCCCTCGACCTGTTCGCGGCGTGAGCGCTGGGTCTTGTCGGCCTGGCGCACGGCGGCCGGTTCGGACTTCGCGATCGATGCGCGGCGAAGCTCGGCTTTCTTCTCCCCCGACAGGAAAGGATAGATAAAGACCCATGCCAGACCGCCGATGGCGGTAGCTGCCAGAAAGGCAAGTGCGAGTGCCTGCATGTTCGCTCCCTTAGACCTCCACTGCGGCGTCGGAGGCATCGAGCGCGGCGGCAAGCCGTTTCTCTTCGCCGTAATATCGGGCGCGCTCCCAAAAGCGCGGCCGTCCAATGCCGGTTGAGCGGTGCCGGCCGATGATCTGCCCATTGGCGTCCTCGCCGATCAGGTCGTAGACGAACACGTCCTGGGTGATGATGGTATCGCCTTCCATACCCATCACCTCAGTGATGTGGGTGATGCGCCGGGAGCCGTCGCGCAGACGGGCGGCCTGGATGATAACGTCGATCGAGGCGCAGATCATCTCGCGAATGGTCCGCGACGGCAGTGAAAATCCACCCATCGTGATCATCGATTCGCAGCGCGACAGGGCCTCGCGGGGATTGTTGGCGTGCAGCGTTCCCATCGATCCGTCGTGACCGGTGTTCATGGCTTGCAGCAGGTCGAATGCTTCTGGTCCGCGGACTTCGCCGACGATGATGCGTTCAGGGCGCATACGGAGGCAATTTCTGACCAGTTCGCGCATGCTGATCTGGCCCTCGCCCTCGATGTTGGGCGGACGGGTTTCCAGCCGCACGACATGCGGCTGCTGTAGTTGCAGTTCTGCGGCGTCTTCGCAGGTAATGACGCGCTCGTCGTGGTCGATATACTGGGTAAGACAGTTGAGCAGCGTGGTTTTTCCAGAGCCGGTGCCGCCGGAAATCAGGACATTGGCGCGGCAGCGCCCGATGATCTGCAGAATCTCCGCGCCCTGGGGCGTGATGGCTCCGAATTTGACCAGCTGGTCCAGGGTCAGCTTGTCTTTTTT
Organism: Bradyrhizobium sp.; assembly: GCA_035693465.1. Lineage (GTDB taxonomy): Bacteria > Pseudomonadota > Alphaproteobacteria > Rhizobiales > Xanthobacteraceae > Bradyrhizobium. The sequence goes on from DASSGM010000253.1 coordinate 6,461, forward strand.
AAATTTCCGGATCGTCAATGCGGGGCCGTCGAGTGCCAGAGGCGGAACGATGGCGTTGACGCGCGAGCCATCGGCAAGGCGCGCGTCGCAGATCGGCGAGGATTCGTCGACGCGGCGGCCGACCTGGCTAACGATGCGCTGACAAATGTTCAAGAGCTGCTGATTGTCACGGAAGCGGATCCCGGTGCGCTGAATCCGGCCGGCGACTTCGATGAACACCGTTCCGGCGCCGTTGACCATGATGTCGGAAATGTCGTCGCGCGCCAAAAGCGGTTCGAGCGGGCCGTAGCCGAGAACGTCGTTGCAGATGTCGTCGAGCAGCTCTTCCTGCTCGGCAATCGACATCACGATGTTCTTGATCGCGATGATCTCGTTGACGATATCGCGAATTTCCTCGCGCGCCGACTCACTGTCAAGTTTGGCGAGTTGGGCAAGGTCGATCGCTTCGATCAAGGCGCCGAAGATCGTCGCTTTGACCTCATAGTAGGTGTCCGATCGCCGCGCTTCGATTGTCGGCGCCGGTGCCCCCGGTCTGGCAGGTGAAAGCGGCGGCGACGAAACGGTGGGAGGAGAGAGGTTGCGCGATACGGCCGGCGCCGTACCGGAAACTGGTTCCGGCACACCAGCGGCGGGCTTCATCGTCCGCGAATCGTTCTCAGTTCCACTACGCTTCCCAAACACGACGACACTCCATACGGGTAGCTTACTTTGACCGCAACTTCCCGATCAGGGGCGACAGGAACGAGCCCCGTGGCTTTTTGGTTTCGCCCCGGCCTGTCAACCGTTGCGCGATCTGCAGAAACATCTCGGTGGTGCGGTGGTTGGCGGCGATCTCCGCAATCATCTGGCCGTTATTGGCCGCCAACCCGAAGGTTTGGGGATCAAACGGAATAGAAGCGATCGGCGGGCTCTCAATTGCCTTGGCGAATTCGCTTGCGTTGATTTCCGGCCGCTTTGGCACCCCGACCTGATTGAGACAATACAGCGGCGCCCGGTCGTTGGGCCGCGATGCCTTCAGCAGATCGAATATGTTCTTGGAGTTGCGCAGGTTGGCCAGATCCGGAGCCGCGACGATCAGAATATCGTCCGCACCGATCAGGGCGCGCTTGGTCCATGCCGACCATTGATGAGGTATGTCCAGCACGATGCAGGGCATTGTCGTGCGAAGCGTGTCGAAGATTGAATCAAAAGCTTCGGCGCCAAAGTCGTAGACCCGTTCCAGCGTCGCCGGCGCCGCCAGCAGGCTGAGGTGGTCGGTACATTTCGACAGCAGACGATCGACGAATGCCGTATCGACGCGATCGGGCGAGAATACCGCGTCGGCGATGCCTTGCGAGGGATCCTGGTTGTAGTCGAGACCGGCGGTGCCGAATGCAAGGTCGAGATCGGCGACGACGGAATCCAGCGCAAGATCACGCGCGATCGCCCAGGCGACATTGTGGGCGATGGTGGAAGCACCGACGCCACCTTTTGCGCCGACGATTCCGATGATCCGGCCGACGGCTTTTGCCTCAGGCGCCGAGAACAGACCGCAAATCGAGCGCACCACGTCCAGGGCGCTGACCGGCACAATCACGTAATCGCTGACCCCGCGGCGCACCAGTTCGCGATAAAGCGTGACATCGTTGACCCGTCCGATTACCACGACGCGAGTTCCGGGATCGCACACCGCTGCGAGTCGATCGAGGCCCGCAAGGATTCGGCCACGGCCTTCGGTTTCCAGGATGATCACGTTCGGAGTAGGAGCGGTGCGATAGGCCTCGACGGCGGCTGCCATGCCGCCCATGTGAATCTTGAGATGGGCCTTGCCCAGGCGGCGATCTTCGCACGCCAATTGCACGGCGGCTGCGGTTTCCACCGTCTCGCAAAACGCCTGCACCGATACCCGCGGCGCCGGGGCGATGTGATCGTCCGAGGGCGGCGGTATGTCGTCGTCCAGCTGCTCCTGGGGAGTTTGACGGGCGTAGCTGATCATTTGCCGGTATCGCTGAGTTTGGCCTTGTCGGCCTCGGGATAGAGGGTCGTGGTCGCAGTGCCCTTGCGATACTTCTCGAAAGCCACGGTGCGCCGCGTCGTATAGGCGAGGGTTTCGGACCGCGGCTGCACGAGGTCCGACGGATTGTCGACCATTGCCGCCATGTTGCGCTGGTAGGCGCAGCCGAAATTGTAATACTGCTTGTTGTCGAAATAGCTCTTGTTGTTGATCGAGGGTCCGATATCCTCCGGCCATAGCCCGCAGGGACCGGCAATCGCCGATATTTTCGGATAGCTGAGGCGGATGGTCGCGAGCGTTCGCAGATCATCCGGACGATAACGGCGGACAAC
>DASSGM010000254.1:0-12668 GCA_035693465.1 Bradyrhizobium sp.
CGCGCTACCGGCGCACTGCGCATCGCCAAGGCCTACAGCGTGTTCGAATGCGGCACGGCGCTGGTGCCGGAAATCGTTCTTGGGCAAGCGCAAGGCGGCTTCGCCATGGGTGTCGGTTATGCGCTGCTCGAATCGCTGCCGCTGTACGAAGGCGGCCCCGGCAACGGGCAATGGAACCTCGGGCAATATCTCATCGCGCGCGGGTCGGACCTGCCGCTGCGCGACCTCGAGATCGAGGTGTTGCCGCCGGTGACGCCGGACGAGCCGCCAAAGGGCATTGCGGAAGTCGTGATGATTCCCGTCGTGCCGGCGCTGCTGAACGCCATCCACGATGCCACGGGTCGCCGCTTCCAGTCTCTGCCGGTCACTCAATCCATGCTTAAAGGAGCGCTCGCGTGACGACACTCGCCATCACGATCAACGGCCGCGCCTACGGACCGACCGAGGTGCGCGACGATCTGACGATGAACGATTTTCTCCGAGAGATGCTCGGGATGACCGGCACCAAGTTCGGCTGCGGCGCCGCGCAGTGCCTGAGCTGCGCGGTAATCATCGATAATCCCGACGGCACCAGCTACACCAGCCCGACCTGCATCATTCCGGCAGCGAGCTTCGACGGCAAGGCGATTCGCACGGTCGAAGGCCATGCGAAAAACGGCGAGCTTTCCGCCCTGCAGAAAGCTTTCATCGACCATTTTGCCTTTCAGTGCGGCTACTGCACCGCGGGCTTCCTGAACGAGAGCCAGGTTTTGCTGGAGCGCCTGGCGAAGACGCCGGTGGCGCGCGCCGAACTTGAGACAACCATCGCCGAGGCACTCGACGGCCACCTTTGCCGTTGCACCGGTTACATCAAGTATCACGAGGCGGTGCGTGACGTGATCCTGGCCGATCCGAAACGCTACCTCCTGTAGTGCATGATCCAGGGCATCGACCGCATTAGGGGGCCCAAGATGAAATCCAAGATGCAGGTCAGGATACTGCTTGCGGTCGCGGCCCTGACGACAGGCGTGCTGACGAGTTACGCGGTCTCGCAAATCTCGGCCAACACACTGGCTTCACCCGAGAGCTTCGGGGCGATCAGCGATACGGAGGCGCGCTCGGCCGCCATATTCACGGAGCTCGGCAAGGTGCTGACCCATCCGCGCTGCGTTAATTGCCATCCAGCGGGCGATCGTCCCCACCAGGGCGACCTGAGCCGCCTGCACCAGCCGCCGGTAGAGCGGGGAATCGATGGTCATGGCACAGCGGCGATGCGCTGTTCGATCTGTCACCAGAATGCAAACTTCGATCCCGGCCGTGTGCCCGGTCATCCGGAATGGCATCTCGCCCCGCGCGAAATGGCGTGGGAGGGCAAGACCATTGGCGAGATCTGCGCGCAGATCAAGGACCCCGCGCGCAACGGCGGCCGCAAACCGGAAGATCTCATCCACCACATTGGCGAGGACACGCTGGTCGGCTGGGCGTGGGCGCCCGGCTATGGTCGTGTCCCCGCTCCGGGCACGCAAAAGGAGGCCGGAGCGCTGGTCGAAGCCTGGGTGAAGACCGGCGCAATCTGTCCAGGCAAATGATTGGAACGCGCCTAAGTCGTCCGCTTGAGAAGTTCGTAAAACGTCGGGTTGTCTGGACAGGCTCTAAAGCCGCATTCCAGAAGCGTGGAGACGGCGTTGATCGCGATCAGGGCGATCACGAGCCACACCGCACCGCTCGCAAATAATTGGACCGGGCGTGCCACCTTATCGTCGCGCTGCCGATCCTCGAACAGCAGCACGATGGCGATCAGGACGATGGCTGCGGCGAAGGTGATGAATGCCCATGTATAGTAGTGATAGCCGAGGAGCGCGCTGCCGTATCCCGGATCCTGCGGCATGATGTGCAGCAGGATCTGACGGGCAGAAACAGTCGCACCCACAACGGCGGCAAGCAATGAAAGCGCGTAATGACCGGGATGCGGACCGAAGCGGATATTCAGGATGGGCCCGATCGCCAACAGTGCGAACAGGACGCGCTGCAGCAGGCACAACGGACAGGGCAGCTCACCGAGCAAAATCTGACCGGCGAAGGCAGCCACGAGGACCAGCGCGATGCCGTAGAGACCAAGTGCATTGAGGGTGACGCCTATGGAGCGGTTCATGCCTGAGCCTAACGACGGATTTTCCTAGAACGAAAGATTCAAGGTATCGGTCGCATGATGGAGATAGGTTGCCACAGATGCGACGAGTACGATCGAAAACAGTGCCAGCGCCAAACGGCGCGAGCCCCACCACGACACTGCCATCACAACGAGGATGCACAGGAACAATACGGTAAATTCCATGTTTTTTCCGATTGCAGAGGAGGACATTTTTCGACGTAGCGAATCTTCAAAGGCAGCTTAGACCATGCTCAACGAAATTGCCGCACGTCCGAGATGCAAACACACCATCATTTCAGGGCGGCCGCTTTCAGGATTGCGTCGGTGTCGGCGAGCCAGACCGCGTCATCCGTCTTGAGGCGCAGGAGAACACGCCGCAAGGCGGCCGCCCCGTCAGGCGTGCCGATTACAAAGGGGTGGATTCCGATGACCACAGTCGTCGCCTCTCGCGCGGGGTTGGCGCGGGCCTCGCGAGCCAACTCCGACACGTAATCCAGCCACAGAGTCTCGATCTCCGCGGGCGTCTTCATTCGTGCCAGATGCTGGCCCATGTCGACGGTAACGACCGGATAGGGCAGCAACACCAACGACCCGTCTGGCGTCTTGAGCCGCGAAATGATGTCGGAATCCATCTGGTCGAGATTGTAGGTGATTCCCTCGGCGGCCATCGCCTGCATCGTGTCGCCATTGGAATAGACGCTCGGAGACGACCAGCCGGTCGGTTTGACGCCGGTCGTGCCCGCGATCAGATCCAGCGTCCGGCGGATGTAGGCCTTCTGTTCGGTCAGCCCACGCCCGAGCGGAAGCATATGGCTGGTGTTGTTCATGCCGTGGGCGACGATCGGCGCATTCGGCTGTGTCGCGCGGAATTCCTTCCATACCGACGCGTGCGTGCCGGGAAATTCAGCGTTCAGCACGACGCTGAGCGGAACATCCAATTCCCTGAACAACCGCCCGACGCGCGGAATGCCCCAGTCGATCGCGTATTGACGGAAAGCCTCGTTGACGAGGTCGGGATTGCGACTCGCCAGATCGGGGCGAAAGACCGGGCCCTGGCCGAAGCCGAACTCCTCGACAAATAGTGCAAAGCTAACCGCTACCTTTCTGCCGCCTGGCCAGGCGGTGACATGAACCGGGTCGCGCGCAAAGCCGGTGACCCGATCGATTCCATCCTGCGCAAACGTCGCAAAGGGAAGATGAATGGCAAACACCAGCGCCGTTCCGGCGAGAAAGCCGAACTGCCGTGCCTTCGGTGTTAAAAACTCGACGACAGTATTGAGATTCATGAAAGGCCCACCAGGCTGCCGACACCGATCCCGCGCAGGATTACGGCGATCCTGCGCTCGTGTCCACGCGGTGTAGGTCAAGCCCGGTCTCTGATTGGTGGCAACGAACGATAACGACCAGCAGGAAGGGGCAGAATTCGGCAAACCATGGCGCGAATGTCCAAGAAGCTATGCGGTGCCAGACGTATTGTCCCACCAATTGCCGCCGACCTTCAGGTTATCCCCCTGTTTGCTCGCAGCAATTCGCGCCTGCTGTCCGGATCATGACCCCGAGCTTGACCGGACACGGTAGCCGCATCCATCCCCCGGGATGCAGGACCCATGCAGGTAGTTTTGGGCCGACCGTGTCAGCGGTCGGCCCACCTCTCTCGTCTATGTCGGAGGGCCGCATCGAAGGTTCATGCTTGGTTTTCGAAATGTAATGTCCAGTGCAAGCAGGGGCCGGGACGTCTGCAGTGCGCATTTACGAGTATGGATTGATCAGCTTCTGATGCTCGGCGCTGTGGTGCACGAGAAGATCGATAAAGGTTCGCACCTTCGCCGACAGATGATGACGGTGCGGATAAACTGCGTTCATCGCAAATTCCACCGGCCGGTACTCAGGCAGGAGACGAACCAGGCGGCCCGACTCGAGATCGTCCGCGACGAGGAATCCCGGCGCCAAGAAAATGCCGCCACCCTGCAGCGCGGCCGTCCGCAGCATGTCGCCGCTATTGGAGATCAGATTACCCGAGACTCGCACCGAAGCCGGCTTATCCTTCCGATCGGCGAAGCGCCACTCATCCCCGTAGGGATAAAGCACGTGACGAACGCAATTATGATTTGCGAGTTCGGACAATTGCTGCGGCCGTCCGTGCTTGTCGATATAGCCGGGCGAACAGCACAGCACGTGCCGCCAGGTGGCGAGGCTGCGGACAATCAGGCTGGAATCAGGCGGCGGCGTCAGCCGGATCGCTACATCGTATCCCTCGTCGATCAGATCGATGGCGCGTTCGCCCATGGTCAGATCGACCTTGACCTCGGGATAGGAGGCGAGAAATCCGGCAACCACCGGCGCGATGAACGGAACGATATGCGTGGCGGTATGGACGCGCAGCGTGCCGCGTGGCGTCGATTGCAAGGCGCCGGCGATGTCGTCGGCCTGCTCGAGGTCGGCAAGGATCTGGATGCAGCGGTCGTAATAGGCCTTACCGACTTCGGTGAGGCTGACCTTCCGGGTGGTGCGGTGAAGCAGTCGCGCGCCGAGCCGGTCTTCCAGCGCCTGGACATGGTTGCTCACCATCGTGGTCGACATATTGAGCCGGCGGCCTGCGGCCGAAAATCCGCCGCTGTCCACCACCCGGACGAACGCCGTCAGGCTGGTCAGGCGATCCATCAGCGCCCCCCGATTATCCGCCCCTACTGGATAATGTTTCCAGTTTTTCCCTAATTATCACATCACGCGGGACATTGCATCTAAAGGGCACATCACGGCGCCCTCCCAAAGGACGCCAACACTTCAGGAGGATGCCATGACCACCGCTTCTTATGTCGCTGATTCACATTCTAAAATCGGCGTCCGCCCGTCCCGGCAGGCGATCAAGCGAGCCGCCGTGGCGCTGGCGCTGACCCTGGGCGTCGCCGGCGCGGCCGACTTTGGCTACGGCTATCTCACCACCGGGCGGTACCTGGAATCGACCGACGACGCCTACGTCAAGGCCGACTCCACGACCGTCGCGCCCAAAGTCTCCGGCTATATCGCGAAAGTGCTGGTCGGCGACAACCAGCCGGTGAAGGCGGGACAGTTGCTGGCCCGGATCGATGATCGCGATTTCGCGGCCGCGCTGGCTCAGGCCCATGCGGATGTCGATGCTTCAGAAGCCGCAGTACGCAATCTCGATGCGCAGATCGTCTTGCAGCAGCCCATCATCGAGCAGGAAAGCGCCGATGTCGCCGCCGCCGAAGCCAGCCTCAAATTCGCCCAGGAGGAGCAGGTCCGCTACGACGGGCTGATGAAGACCGGGTCCGGCACCATCCAGCGTGCCCAGCAAACCGACGCAGCGCTGCGCGAAAAGATCGCGCAATTACAGCACGGCAAATTTGGCCTGCTTGCCGCGCAGAAGAAAGTCGACGTTCTCACCAGCGAACGTGCCAAGGCGGTAGCACAGGTCGATCGCGCGCGGGCCGTCGAGCGGCAGATGGCGCTCAACCTGTCCTATACAAAGATTACCGCACCAGTCGATGGCACCGTCGGCGCCCGTTCGCTCCGGGTCGGTCAATTCGTGCAGGCCGGCACGCAGTTAATGGCGGTCGTGCCGCTCGATGCGGTCTATGTGGTGGCGAACTTCAAGGAAACCCAGCTCACGCATGTGCGCAACGGCCAGCCGGTCGAAATCCGGATCGACAGTTTCCACAGCACCAAGCTCAAGGGCCATATCGACAGCCTGTCTCCGGCCAGTGGTCTCGAATTCGCGCTGCTGCCGCCGGACAACGCGACCGGCAATTTCACCAAGATCGTGCAGCGCGTGCCGGTGAAGATCGTGCTGGACGATCGCAACCTGACCGGCCTGCTGCGTCCAGGCATGTCGGCGGAGCCGACCGTCAATACCAAGGCGACGGTGCTCGCCAAGCAGAGCCAGCAGGCATCGACAACCCGCCTCGCCTCGAACGGCGTCAAGCAACCGGGTAGCTAAACCCGGCAACAGATCCAGCAGGGCTCACCAAGCCCTGCTGGATAATCCTTCCAGGATTTTCCGGATTATCGAAATTCACCGCCTAATGCACGCTGCCTCTGCCAACGAGAGGAGACCGACATGACCGCGCTCCAGTCCACGATTGACCAGACCGCCTCCGCCAACGTCAGCTTCGCGCAACCGACGAGCGCACGCAACAAGTCCGAGCCCACGGTCTCGTCGAAGACTTGGCTTGCGGTGGCCGGCGCTACGCTGGGTGCCTTCATGGCGGTGCTCAACATCCAGATCGTCAATGCGTCGCTGGCCGACATCCAGGGCGCGATCGGCGCCGGGATCGATGACGGCGGCTGGATTTCGACCTCTTATCTGATCGCCGAAATCGTGGTGATACCGCTGAGCGGCTGGCTCGCGCAGGTGTTCTCGGTCCGGATTTACTTACTGACCAACGCGATCCTGTTTTTGGCGCTGTCGGTCGCCTGTGCCTTCGCCCAGGACCTCCCGCAGATGATCGTATTCCGCGCGCTGCAGGGTTTCACCGGCGGCGTCCTGATCCCGATGGCCTTTACGCTGATCATCACCCTGCTGCCGAAGGCGAAGCAACCGATCGGCCTCGCCCTGTTCGCGTTGTCCGCGACCTTTGCGCCGGCGATCGGTCCGACCATCGGCGGCTATCTCACCGAGAACTGGGGCTGGCAGTATATCTTCTACGTCAATCTGTTGCCGGGCGCGCTGATGATCGGCATGCTGTGGTTTTCGCTTGAAGCCAAGCCGATGAAACTTTCGCTGCTGCGCGAAGGCGACTGGCCGGGCGTCACCACCATGGCGATCGGTATGAGCGCGCTGCAGACCGTGCTCGAGGAAGGCAACAAGGACGACTGGTTCGGATCGCCCTTCATCGTCCGGCTGTCGATCGTCGCCGCCATTGCGCTGGCGCTGTTCCTGTGGATCGAGCTCACCAGCAACAAGCCGCTGCTGAACCTCCGGCTGCTGGCCCGCCGCAACTTCGGTTTCGGCATCCTCGCCAATTTCCTGCTCGGCATCGCCCTCTACGGCTCGGTTTTCATCCTGCCGGTCTATCTGTCGCGGATTCAGGGCTACAACGCCGAGCAGATCGGCATGGTCCTGGCCTGGACCGGACTGCCGCAGCTGGTCTTGATTCCGCTGGTGCCGCGGCTGATGAAGCGCTTCGATCCGCGGCTTGTGATCGGTGTCGGCTTCGCGCTGTTCGCCGCCTCTAACTTCATGAACATCTACATGACCACGGACTACGGCTCCGATCAACTGTTCTGGCCGAACGTCGTTCGCGCCGTCGGCCAGGCGCTGGTGTTCGCTCCGCTTTCGGCAGTTGCCACCGCCGGCATCGAAGGGGAGAATGCCGGTTCGGCATCGGGCCTGTTCAACATGATGCGGAATCTCGGCGGCGCCGTCGGTATCGCCCTGCTGCAGACATTGCTGACCAAGCGCGAGCAGTATCATTCCAACGTACTGACGCAGTCGGTATCGCTGTTCGAACAGGCAACGCGTGCGCGGATCGAGAAGCTCACCCAGTACTTCATGAGCCACGGCGTGGCCGATCATGCCGAAGCTTCCCATCGCGCCGTGGTGGCTATCGGCAAGATCGTGCAAAAGCAGGCTTTCATCCTGGCCTTTAGCGACACATTTTATCTGCTGGGCGCGGCCCTGATCGTAGCCCTCATTGCTGCCCTGATGCTGAAGAAGCCCGGCCAACTTGAAAGCGGCGGCGCACACTAGGATTATCTTTCAAGCTGCAAATCGAAAAGGAGAACGACCATGAAACCCCGAATGAACTTCTATCAGGCTGCGCCCGACACCCTCAAAGCGCTCAGCGCGCTCGAAGCCCAGGTGCAGGGCAGCGGCCTCGAACAGTCGCTGATCGAGCTGGTGAAGACGAGAGCATCCCAGATCAACGGCTGTGCGTTCTGCATCAACATGCACACCCAGGACGCGCGCAAGCACGGCGAAACTGAACAACGGCTGTATCTGCTGAATGCGTGGCGGGAATCGCCGCTTTATACCGATCGTGAACGCGCCGCGTTGGCATGGACCGAAGCGGTGACGTTGATCTCCGAAACCCACGCTCCCGATGACGTCTATGCAGAAGTTCGCGCGCAATTCTCGGAAGCCGAGACGGTCAATCTGACCATGCTGATCGCGACGATCAATGCCTGGAACCGGCTCGCCATCAGCTTCCGGTCCGTTCATCCTGTCAAGGCCAAGGCCGCCGTGGCCTGAAAGATCGGGAAAAAGACCATGGCAAGAGAAACGGCACAATTCCCCGCCGCAGGCACAAGCGCCATTACGCAGCCCTTATCAAATCGGCCGCTTTCTCGGCGATCATGATGGCCGCTGCGTTGGTGTTGCCGCCGATCAGCGTCGGCATGATCGACGCATCGACGACCCGCAGCCCCTGCAGTCCACGGACGCGGAGCTGCGGATCGACCACAGCCATGTCGTCAACGCCCATCTTGCAGGTGCCGACCGGATGATAGATCGTATCGGCCCTGTTGCGAATATAGTTCATTAGCTCCTCGTCGGAGCTGACATCCGCCGTGAAGAGTTCTTTGTGGCAGTATTTCGCCAGCGCCGGCGATCCCACGATTCGACGCACCATTTTGACGCCTTTCAGCAGGATCTCGGCGTCGCGTTCATCGGACAGAAAGCGCGGATCGATGCGCGGCGACGCCAGCGGATCGCTGCTCGTCAATCCGACCTCGCCCCGCGAATAAGGCCTCAGCTGGCACACGCGGCAAGAGAAGCCATAGCCCACCTGGATCTTGCGCAAATGGTCCGCGATCTTGGCGATGATGAAATGCAGTTGAAGGTCGGGACGATCGAGGCCGGGGTCGGACTTCAGGAATGCTGCGCCCTCCGAACCCGGCGAGGCGAAGATGCCGGTTCCGTCCTTGCGCCATTGCAGCATGCCCCGAAACAGGTTGAGCACGCCTCCCACTGTCAGGCCGAACAGGTCAGTGTGTTTCGATGAATACGATGTGATGTAATCCAGATGATCCTGCAGGTTCTTGCCGACGCCCGGGAGCTCATAGACGACGCCGATGCCATGTTGCCTCAGTTCGTCCGCCGGGCCTACGCCCGAAAGCAGCAGGAGTTGCGGCGAGCCGAAAGCGCCTCCGCAAAGAATCACCTCGCGGCGCGCCTCAGCGGTTTCATCGCGGCCGTTGCGGTGATAGCGCACACCTGTGGCGCGCTTGCCGTCAAAGACGATTCGGGTTGCATGCGCGTGCGTGATGACGATTAGGTTCGGCCGGTTTATCACCGGATGCAAATAGGCGGCTGCGGCCGAGCAACGTTCGCCATTCTTCTCGCCGCCCCAGAATTGGGTGACCTGATAGAGGCCGGCGCCTTCCTGTTCAGGTCCGTTGAAATCATCGTTGCGGCGAATCTGGTTTTCAGCACAAGCCTCGACGAAGGCATAGGTGATCGGCCGCGGGCTACGCTGGTTAGCGACGCGCAGCGGCCCGTTGCCGCCGTGCAAATCATTGGCACCCCGCTCATTTCCTTCGGCGCGCTTGAAATAGGGAAGAACATCGTTCCACGACCAGCCTTCACAGCCAAGGGCGGCCCAATCGTCGTAGTCGGTGCGGTGGCCCCGGATGTAAATCATCCCGTTGATCGCACTCGAGCCGCCGAGCGCCTTGCCGCGAGGCTGAAAGCCGCGGCGGCCGTTGAGCCCGGGCTGCGGCACCGTCTCGAAGGCCCAGTTGTTGATTTTCGGCCGGCCTGAAAGCATCGCCGCCACGCCGATCGGGGCTCTGACGAGAACGCTCTTGCCTTCACCGCCGGCCTCGATCAGGCAGACGGTGACGTTTGGATCCTCCGAAAGACGAGCCGCGAGGGCCGAGCCGGCCGAGCCGCCCCCGGCGAGGACATAATCGTACACCATGCGAGTCTCTCTTCTCCCTACGTAAATTTCCCGATCGACCACAATGAAGGCGTTCAAACCGAGATTGTCGAAAAGCTGCAAGGCCGGGGTCGGGATACGTCCAAAAGCGCCGTGCACTGACCGGAGCTAACCGCAGCGCAGCGTCGCACTCGCGAGGCGAACTCGCATGAAGCGCATTTTGGCATTGCTAGCAGGGAAATTTACGATTCTTAAGCTCAGAGATACGATTTAGCCCTGCGCAGCTACTTATCGACCAATTCCGCTACGCAGCGACTTTTATCCGCGAAACCTGCGCTGGCTCGCATCCTAGTTTGACTTCCGCTTTACATAGCGACCAGGCGCAGGCTCCAGCGTTCGGTAGTGTGCGTTACCCGGCTCTACGGGCGCCGGTACCGTTCCGTTCGAGTGCTGCTTCATCCACGCATCCCAATCCGGCCACCAGCTGCCAGATTTCTCCTCTGCTCTTTCCAGCCAACTATCGGGATCCGACACGAGCTGATCGTTGAGCCAATGGCTGCGTTTGTTGCGTGCCGGAGGATTAATGACCCCCGCAACGTGGCCGCTCGCGGCGAGGACAAACCGGGCGTCTTTCTCGATCAGATCCTTTGAGGCATAGGCCGACTTCCACGGCACGATGTGATCCTCGCGGGACGCCAGGACGTAAAGCGGCAGCTTCACTTTCGACAAATCGATCGGCACCCCGCACTGCGTTGTCTTTCCAGGCTCCTTGATATTGTTTTCGAGATAGGTGTTGCGCGTATACCAACAATACATGGGACCAGGCAGGCTCACGCTGTCGGAATCCCAATACAACAGGTCGAACGCATCGGGCGTTGCGCCTTTGAGGTAGCTATCGACGACATAGCGCCAGATCAGATCATTGGCGCGTAGCGTGCCAAAGGTGAAGGCCAGTTCCTTTCCCGGAAGGATGCCGCCCTTCCCGATCGCGGCCTCGCGCAACGCGACAGAGCCCTGGTCTATCAAAAGACCAATCTCGCCCGTATCAGTGAAATCGAGCATCGTGGTCAGCAGCGTGAGAGTCGCAAGCTTGTCCTGTTGTCGCGCGGCCAGTACGGCCGCGGCGCAGCCCAGGATGGTCCCGCCGACGCAGAACCCAAGGGCGTGCGTCCGCTCGGCACCGGTAATGTCGAGAACGATATCAATTGCCCGAAGTGGCCCCATCTCAAGGTAGTCATCCCACGTCAAATGACCGATTTCAGGTACCGCGCTCCGCCACGAGATCAGGAAAACATGGTGGCCCTGGGCGACGGCGTACTCAACGAGCGAATTTCCGGTGCCAAGGTCGAGCAGATAATACTTGTTGATGCATGGTGGCACGACGAGCAAAGGGGTCTTCTCGACCTCGCTCGTTTGCGGCGCATATTGAATTAATTGAATCAATTCATTCTCGAAAATCACCGAGCCCGGTGTGGTCGCGAGATTGCGCCCCACTTCAAACGCTGACTCATCGACCCGTGTGATGCGTCCTTTGTGGAGATCGTCAATCAGGTTCTTCATGCCGTCCGTCAGGCTCGCGGATCGAGTTTCGATCGCCTTGCGGATCACCTCAGGATTGGTCGCGGGGAAATTCGAGGGACTCATCGCGTCAATAAACTGGCGGGCATAAAACCGAAGCTGCAATTTCGTCTTGTCATCAACCTGCGCCCTGTCAACGAATTCATGCAACTGCCTTGAGCCAAGCAAATAGCTCTGCTTGAGAAGATCGTAATAAGGCATCTCTTGCCAGGCATCGTCTTTGAAACGCCTGTCGCCCCGGGCCAAAGCAACACTCGAATGCGCGCCGCCGAACGTCTGAAGGAACATCGAATTCCAGAATTGCCATAACTGCTTAAAATACTCTCGCTGGAGATCCGCGATCAGTGTAAAAGGGAAGAACAGGCGCCCCGAACCGGGCGCATCCCTGGTGCCCACGCCCGCCGCCGACACGAGAGCATCATCAAATTGCTTCATCGCATCCTGCCCGGCGCGCATAAGGTTTTCGAGATATTCTTCCGCGTCAACCGGCGGTAAAGTGCTGGTCATGGCGTGCCCGGACAGGTTTGAACAATTAGACAGTGACCGTCGGTAGCAAAACGCTATCACTTTGCTCAGCTATCAGAAAGACGAAAGCCGCTCGGCGATTCAGAACGCCGACTGCTCCGGCAGAAAGGTGTCGGCACACCGCTCATGCGGCATCGGCCGGAACAAAGCAACGAATTTCGATACTACCGCGAAGACTGACATACCAGACCACGGCTTCGCCAAGCGGGTTTCCGGCGTTTCGAATGATCGCTTTTTCTGGCACTCGCCACCACAAACCATTGATCGGAACCCAATAAGCGCCAGCTCGCACGTCGTACTCCGTGCGATGTCCATCGGAAATGTCGCAGCATGGAACGCCAGCCGGGCTGCGCACGCCTTTGAACCAGGTGCGAATATCGTCCGGGACATTTTCAAATTGTCCACGATCGACTGCGAGCGCGGTTCCTGAGACGAAGATCAACGCTCCGATTACGAGCAACAGCGCGCGCAATAGCATCATGGGTCTCCCCATCGAATACACGGACGATACGCTTGTACCCGGTCGAAGGCCACAACCGCAGCGAAAGATGCTTTCGCACCGCAATATCGCCCTGCCGGCAAACAGTTCTTGTCAA
>DASSGM010000255.1:0-2619 GCA_035693465.1 Bradyrhizobium sp.
TCGCTGGCAAATTCCGCCTTGTCGGAAATGAAGGCGAAGCGGGCCTCGGCCCTGGTGCCCATCAGCCGCTCGACGGAATCGGCCGTGCCTTCGCGATCGTCGGCGAGCAGCACCACGCGGAGCAACGTGCGCTTGGTCGGATCCATCGTGGTTTCCTTAAGTTGCGCCGGCATCATTTCGCCAAGGCCCTTGAAGCGGCCGACATCGACCTTGGCGTTGGCGTTGAATTCGCTCTTCAACAGCGCGTCCTTTTGGGCGTCGTCGCGGGCGTAGACAGTCTTGCTGCCGTGGGTGAGGCGATAGAGCGGCGGCACCGCGAGATAGAGATGGCCTTCATCGATCAGCCGCGGCATCTGCCGGTAGAAGAACGTGATCAGGAGCGACGCAATATGCGCACCGTCGACGTCGGCATCGGTCATGATGATGATGCGGGAGTAGCGCAAATCCTCTTCGCGGTATTGCGCGCCGGTGCCGCAGCCGATCGCCTGCATCAGGTCGGCGAGCTGCGCGTTGGCGTTCAGCTTGTCCTTGCCGGCGGAGGCGACGTTGAGGATTTTTCCCTTCAAAGGCAGTACGGCCTGGGTCTTGCGGTCGCGCGCCTGCTTGGCGCTGCCGCCGGCGCTATCGCCCTCGACGATGAATAGTTCGGAGCCATCGGCAGCCGTGTTGGTGCAGTCGGAGAGCTTGCCGGGCAGGCGCAGTTTTTTCACCGCGGTCTTGCGGGAGATTTCCTTTTCGGCGCGGCGGCGCAGCCGCTCCTCGGCGCGCTCGATGACGAAATCCAAGAGCCTGTTGGCCTGCACCGGATTGCCGGACAGCCAGTGGTCGAACGGGTCCTTGATGGCCTGCTCGACGATGCGTTGCGCTTCGGCAGTGGCAAGGCGGTCCTTGGTCTGACCCTGGAATTCCGGCTCGCGCACGAACACTGACAGCATCACCGCGGCGCCTACCATGACGTCTTCGGAGGTGATGACAGCGGCGCGCTTGCCCTGGCCCACTCGCTCGGCGTGATCCTTCAAGCCGCGCAGCAGCGCACTGCGCATGCCGGACTCATGAGTCCCGCCATCCTGCGTTGGTATGGTGTTGCAATAGGACGACAGAAAGCCGTCGGCGTCGGCAGTCCACGCCACCGCCCATTCGCAAGTGCCGTGGGCACCGACGCGTCCGGACTTGCCGGAGAAGATGTCCGGATGCACCAGGGTGTCGGCATGAACCGCGGCGCCGAGGTAATCCTTCAGGCCGCCTGCGAAGTGAAACGAATCCTCGGCAGGTACATCGTCGATGCCCTTCAGCAGCGCCGGGTCGCAGCGCCAGCGGATCTCGACGCCACCGAACAAATAGGCCTTGGAACGGGCCATCTTGAACAGACGCTGCGGCTTGAAAGCGGCCTTGGCGCCGAAAATCTCGGCATCAGGCCTGAAGCGGATTCTGGTGCCGCGGCGGTTGTTGATCTTACCGAGGTCTTCGAGCTTGCCTTTGGGATGGCCGCGCTCGAAAGCCATGCGATAGAGTTTCTGGCCACGGGCGACTTCGACCTCGAGCCGCTCGGATAAGGCGTTTACAACCGACACGCCGACGCCATGCAGGCCGCCGGAGGTTTCATAGACCTTGGAATCGAATTTGCCGCCGGAATGCAGCGTGCACATGATGACTTCGAGCGCGGATTTTTTCGGAAATTTCGGATGCGGATCGACCGGAATGCCGCGACCATTATCATTGACGGTCAAAAATCCATCGGCGCTCAATTCCACTTCGATGAAGGACGCATGACCCGCCAGCGCCTCGTCCATGGCGTTGTCGATGACTTCGGCAAACAGATGATGCAGCGCTTTCTCGTCGGTGCCACCGATATACATGCCGGGCCGCCGGCGCACCGGCTCGAGCCCTTCGAGCACCTCGATATCCCGGGCGGTATAGCCGGCTTCTGCGCCGGAGCTACGCGATGCGGCCTTGAGCGCGGCGCGGCCCTCCGGCTCGGCGGCCCCGAACAGATCGTTCGTTGCCTTTGATTTAGCAAGAGATTTCAATGGCTTTGCCATGGATTTTCATGTGTTGTGCGCACCGCTTGCGCAGCGAATCGGCTCTCCTGACTATGCCACGGATAAAGCTTAAAAAGTGACGGCGGCGCACGGGAGGCGGTGGTCACGTGCCCCAGAGATGAAGGGAACCTGCTTCCGTTTCAAGCGGGAGGTCCCGGGACATGACCACGGCAAATAAGCGCCATGACCTGGGATCCCTGTCCCCATCGCTGCAGCACGACGCTGTGCACTCGGACATCTTCGCTGAAAGGGTGTTCGATTCTCTCCGGTTCAGTTGGCCTGACTGATCGTCGAGAAGGCGGAAGCTCACGAACTATCCCCGCCTTTGTGACTTGAATGTCGCGCAAGGGGCTGGCTTACCAAGGATTCAAGGGCTCAAATGGAGTGGGGAAGGGCAACCGGCAATGGAAGGTTTTGCGCACGCCTTGGCCGACTTCGTGCGCGATCATCAGGCCTGGGCCGCGCCGATCGTTCTGGTGCTGGCATTCGGCGAATCGCTTGCCTTTGTTTCGCTGCTGATCCCGGCCTGGGGTGCGCTGGTCGCAATCGGCGCGATGATCGGCGGAAGCGGGATCAGCTT
>DASSGM010000256.1:0-2921 GCA_035693465.1 Bradyrhizobium sp.
CAATTTGCCGCCGCTGTCCGCTTCGGCGCGCTTGAGCGCCTGCTCCAGCAAGGCGAGCGGTTCGAGGCCTCTTGAAATGTCCTTCGGACGGTCGACGATTTCGCCGACGCCGACAATGACGGGGATGCGGTCGTCGGAGACGGGGGAGGCTGGATTCGGCATTTTCTTGTTTCTCTTTCAGATAGCAAATTGGCGCAGGTCCTGCTTTCTTCGTCATTGCGAGCCAACGGGTCGGCGCAAAGCGCCGTCCGATGACAGGCTCCGCGAAGCAATCCATAATTCCGCGAAGCAAGAATGGATTGCTTCGTCGCTGTCGCTCCTCCCAATGACGGTGGTTGTTGGTAGTCGTCTACTCCGCCACCAGCGCGTTCATGTGCTCCACCGCCTCGACAAAATCTTCCTTGAATTCCTGCACCACGGCCCCCGCGGACTTCACGCTGTCGACCAGGCCGACGCCCTGGCCGACAAAATAGCTGACGAGGTCGCGCGCCTGCGCGTTGCCGGCGGCGGCGGCGCGATCGATCGCGATGAAGGCGTCGCGGCTGATAATGCTCTGCAGCGGCATCGGCAGCGCGCCGGGGCTGTCCGGTCCGCGATCCCAGGCATCGGTCCAGACCGAACGCAACTGGCGCGCCGGCTTTCCGGTGCGGCCCTTTGAGCGGACCGCGTCGCGCGAGGAAGCCGCGATCATTTTTTCGCGGAAGATTTCCGTGGTCTCGGATTCGACGGTTGCCAGCCACACCGAACCGGTCCAGACGCCGGCGGCGCCCATCGCCATGCACGCCGCCATCTGACGCCCGGTCATGATGCCGCCGGCCGCCAGCACCGGCACGTCGCGGATCTTTTTGATCGCCTTGATCACTTCCGGCACCAGCACCATGGTCGAGACTTCACCGCAATGACCGCCGGCTTCAGTGCCTTGCACCACCAGAATATCGACGCCGGCCGCGACCTGACGCAGCGCATGCTCCTTGGCGCCGACCAGTGCCGCGACCGGCACGCCGTGCTTCCTGCCCTTGTCGATCATCGCTTTCGGCGGCACGCCGAGCGCGTTCGCAATCAGTCGGATCGGATGCTTGAATGAGGCATCGAGCACTTCCAGCGCGCATTGCCCGTCGAACGGCTGCGGCTGGTTGTCGGCGACGTTGGTCGTTGTCAGCTCGATGCCGTATTTCTTCAGGAGGTTTTTAGTGAAGGCGCGATGTTCGGTGGAAATGCGCGCCTCCAGGCTTTTCCAGGTGACGTCCTTCTCGCCCGCGGTCGAAATATTTTCCGGGATCAGCACGTCGAGCCCATACGGCTTGCCGTCGACATGGTCGTCGATCCATTTCAGTTCCTGCTCGATGGTTTCGGGCGTATGCGAGGTGGCGCCGAGCACGCCGAAACCGCCGGCGCGGCTCACGGCCGCCACCACGTCGCGGCAATGACTGAAAGCCAGCAGCGGAAATTCGATGCCCAGCATATCGCAGATCGGTGATTTCATGGTGGTGTTCGCTCCCTGCGGCAGCTTTTGGCGCTGCTCATACTTTGTTTGAATTTTCAAATTCTCTGACGACGCTAGCGCATCCGGGGCAGTCATGCCAAGCCGGAGGTGCCGATGCAGACTTTAATGTCGTCATCCGCGAAAGCGGATGACCCAGTATTCCAGAGACGCCGGTGATTATCGATGGGCCGCGGCGTACTGGATACCCGCTTTCGCGGGTATGACGGTTGTGTTGGGAGCATCCCGGACTGCATTTTTGTCTCTTGCGCTTTGGCGCCGCGGGTAGAATGCTGTCTGCAATACGAGAAAAATCCGAGGGAGTTCGAATGTCCGCCTTGCAACCGGTTTCCGGCAAGAGCCACGCCGCAGGCAATGAGAGCTACGATGTCGTCGTGGTCGGCGCGGGTTTTGCCGGCATGTACATGCTGCACCGGCTGCGCGGGATCGGACTAACGGTCCGGGTCTATGAGCAGGGCGGCGATGTCGGCGGCACCTGGTACTGGAACCGGTATCCCGGCGCCCGCTGCGACGTCGAAAGCATGCAGTATTCCTATTCATTCTCCGACGAACTGCAGCAGGAATGGGACTGGAGCGAGCGCTACGCGCCACAGCCCGAGATCCTGAAATACGCCAACCACGTCGCCGACCGCTTCAAGCTGCGTTCCGATATCGCGCTCAATACCCGCGTCGATCGGGCAAGCTTCGATGAAAGCGCCAATAGGTGGCGGGTAACCACATCCGACGGCAACACCGTGACGGCAAAGCATGTGGTTCTCGCCACCGGCTGCCTGTCGAATGCGCGGATGCCCGATATCAAGGGCCTCGCCGATTTCAAGGGCAAGGTCTACCACACCGGCCACTGGCCGCATGAACCGGTCGATTTCACTGGCCTTCGCGTGGCGCTGATCGGCACCGGCTCATCGGGGATCCAGTCGGTGCCTGTGATCGCCGGGCAGGCCAGCCATCTCACGGTGTTCCAGCGCACCGCGAATTTTTCCATTCCCGCTCATAATGCGCGGCTGACGTCGGAGGAACGCGAAGCGTTTCGCGCAAAATATCCGGAAGTGAGGCGCTTTGCGCGTGAAGACACCCGCAACGGCATCTATACCGAGATGCCCGATCGCGGTGCGCTTGATGACGGCGACAACGAACGGCGTGCGAGATATGAAGCGCGATGGGCCTACGGCGGGCTTACCTTCATGGCGGTGTACAACGATCTCGCGCTCAGCAAGGCGGCCAACGACACCGCCGCCGATTTCGTCCGCGAAAAGATCGCGGAGATCGTCAAGGATCCGCAAACGGCAAAGCTGCTGCAGCCCGACAATCACCCGATCGGATCGAAGCGCATCTGCGTCGATACCGATTATTTCGCCACCTTCAATCGCACCAACGTGACGCTGGTCGATATCAGGTCCAATCCGATTGAGGAGATTTTGCC
>DASSGM010000257.1:0-3677 GCA_035693465.1 Bradyrhizobium sp.
GAACCGGGTTGGGTTGGCGAGATCGATCAGCGTCATGGCGTCCGTGATAGTCGCCGCGGTCGCGGCAGGCAATGTGGCTTGCCTTGTTTCATTTCGCCTCAGCGAGAGTTGATCGCCACCAAATCGGTAATCAGTCCAGGCCATGCCGCAGGCTCGCGGCGGCAGCGAAAGGTCCGACCACAAAACTGACCAGCGACAGCGCACACAGGATCGAAAACGGCGTTCCGAACGACAACGGACCAGATATGGCGGCCTGCGAGGCTGCCACGCCAAAAATCAAGACCGGGATCGACAACGGCAGCACCAGCACGGCAAGCAACAACCCGCCGCGATGCAAGGTGACGGCGAGCGCCGCGCCGATCATGCCGGTAAAGGTCAGCGCCGGCGTGCCAGCCAATAGCGTCAACGCGACGGCGGAAGTCGAGGCGGCATCGAGATTCAACAACAGCCCCAAAACCGGCGTGGCGATGATCAGCGGCAGACCGGCGGCGAGCCAGTGCGCCAGCGCTTTCACGGCGCAGGCCAGCTCCAGCGGCGTCCGGCCCATCACGATCAGATCGAGCGATCCGTCCTCATGGTCGGCCATGAACAGTCGGTCGAGGGTGAGCAGGCTTGCGAGCAACGCGCCGAGCCAAAGAATCGCAGGGCCAAGCCGCGCCAGCAGGGCGAGGTCAGGCCCGACCGCAAACGGCATCAGCACCACCACGGTAAGAAAGAACAGCACGCCGATCAGCGCCCCGCCGCCGACCCGCAGCGCGATTTTGATATCCCGTTGAAGCAGTGCGGCGAGCGCGGTCATGCGGCGCACCGATTGGCTCGCACGTCTTGTGAACGCTGATCCAGCCGCGGGCACGGTCTGCTCCCGTTCACGATGTGCCCCCGAGCCGCAATTCTTTCGCCGGCACGCCAAGCGGTGCATGGGTTGCCGCAATGATCAGGCCGCCACGTGCGAGGTGATCACCCATCAGGGCGACGAACAGGCTCTGCCCCGCGGCATCGAGCGCATTGGTCGGCTCGTCCAGCAGCCAGAGCGGCCGCCGCACCGCAAGCAGCCGGGCGACCGAGAGCCGCCGCCGTTGTCCGGCCGACAGAAACGCCGCCGGTAAATGCGTGGCATGATCCAGCCCCACCGCGGCGAGGCTCTTATCGGCATCGCATGGCTCGCCGCCTAAAAAATCCCGCCAGAACGAGAGATTCTCCAGCACGCTCAAGGCGGGCTTCAGCGCGTCGCGGTGGCCGAGATAATGGGCTTGCTCTGATAAATTCAGCTCGGCCTCGCCGCCCTCAAGATCGATCGATCCGCCGGCGGCCGTCAGCAGGCCAGCGATCAGTCGCAGTAGCGAGGTTTTGCCCGATCCATTGGGACCGGTCACGGTCAACGCCTCGCCCGAGGAGACCGCAAAATCGAGCCCGGAAAACACCTCCCGGCCGCCCCGCACACACCTGACACCGCATCCCGAGAGCCGCATATTGCCCCTTTACAGCCCTCTAAAACCTATGGGTATCACACCGGAATTTGTGGGTGGCGCAATGCTGCGGCACGATTGTCGGTGTGGCGGCCTCATTGGAAAGATTCTATAAGCCGGAACCTGATGCAGCACACAATCCACAGCTGCAAGCCATCACGCACAGCCTTGCTGACGGTGTTTTGATACCCTTGCCGGGCATAACTGACAATTGGGATTGCCTTACATGACCTCGCTCGACAGCTTCAAAAGCCAGAAGACCCTCAAAGTCGGTGGCAAAACCTACGTCTATTACAGCCTGCCAGCCGCCGAGAAAAACGGTCTGAAGGGAATTTCCAAGCTGCCCTATTCGATGAAGGTGCTGTTGGAAAACCTGCTGCGCAATGAAGACGGCCGCACCGTCAAGAAGGACGACATCCTCGCGGTTGCAACCTGGCTGAAGAAGCGCGCGCTCGAACATGAAATCGCATTCCGGCCCGCACGTGTGCTGATGCAGGATTTCACCGGCGTCCCGGCGGTGGTCGACCTCGCGGCGATGCGCAACGCCATGCAGAAGCTCGGCGGCGATGCGGAGAAGATCAACCCGCTGGTGCCGGTCGATCTCGTCATCGATCACAGCGTGATCGTGAACTTCTTCGGCGACAACAAGGCGTTCGCCAAGAACGTGGTCGAGGAATACAAGCAGAACCAGGAGCGCTACGAATTCCTGAAATGGGGTCAGAAGGCGTTCTCGAATTTCTCCGTGGTGCCGCCCGGCACCGGTATCTGCCATCAGGTAAATCTCGAATATCTTGCGCAGACGGTGTGGACCCGCAAGGAGAAGATGACGGTCGGCAAGAAGACCGGCATCTTCGAGATCGCCTATCCGGATTCGCTGGTCGGTACCGACTCGCACACCACGATGGTCAACGGCCTTTCCGTGCTCGGCTGGGGCGTCGGCGGCATCGAGGCGGAAGCCGCGATGCTCGGCCAGCCGCTGTCGATGCTGCTGCCGGAAGTGGTCGGCTTCAAGCTCAAGGGGCAGTTGAAGGAAGGCGTCACCGCCACCGACCTGGTGCTGACGGTGACGCAGATGCTGCGCAAGCAGGGCGTGGTCGGAAAGTTCGTGGAATTTTTCGGCCCCGGGCTGGATTATCTCTCGGTCGCGGACAAGGCGACCATCGGCAACATGTCGCCGGAATACGGCGCCACCTGCGGCTTCTTTCCGATCGATGCCGAGACCATCGACTATCTGAAGACCTCGGGCCGGGCGCCGGCGCGGGTCGCGCTGGTGACCGCCTATGCGAAGGCGCAAGGGTTGTTCCGCACCGCCAAGTCGCCCGATCCGGTGTTCACCGAGACCCTGACGCTCGATCTCGGCGACGTGGTGCCCTCCATGGCCGGCCCGAAACGTCCCGAAGGCCGGGTCGCGCTGCCCGCGGTCGCGGACGGTTTTGCCACGGCGATGACCAGCGAATACAAGAAAGGCGCGGAGGCGTCGAAGCGCTACCCGGTGGAGAATCGCAATTTCGATCTCGGCCATGGCGATGTGGTGATCGCGGCGATCACCTCGTGCACCAATACCTCCAATCCGAGCGTGCTGATCGGCGCGGGACTTCTGGCGCGCAACGCCGCCGCCAAGGGCCTTAATGCAAAGCCTTGGGTCAAGACCTCGCTGGCGCCGGGCAGTCAGGTAGTTGCGGAATATCTCTCCAATTCCGGACTGCAGCTCGATCTCGACAAGGTCGGCTTTAACCTGATCGGCTTTGGCTGCACCACCTGCATCGGCAACTCGGGTCCACTGCCGGAGGAGATTTCGAAGTCGATCAACGACAACGGCATCGTCGCCGGCGCCGTGCTATCGGGTAACCGTAATTTCGAAGGCCGCGTCAGCCCGGACGTGCAGGCCAACTACCTGGCCTCGCCGCCGCTGGTGGTGAGCTATGCGCTGGCGGGAACGGTGACGAAAAATCTCGCGGTCGAGCCGATCGCTAACGGCAAGGACGGCAAGCCGGTCTATTTGAAGGACATCTGGCCGACGACGAAAGAGATCAACGCTATCATGAAGAAGTACGTCACGTCGGCGATCTTCAAGAAGCGCTACGCCGACGTGTTCAAGGGCGACGCCAACTGGCGCAAGATCAAGACGGTGGAGAGCGAAACCTATCGCTGGAACATGAGCTCGACCTACGTTCAGAACCCGCCCTATTTCGAAGGCATGAAGAAACAGCC
>DASSGM010000258.1:0-17955 GCA_035693465.1 Bradyrhizobium sp.
CTTGACTCATTCACAGGCGATCGAAGGCGGCTACAAGGTCATGGATGCCACCGCATTCGCGCTTGCCCGCGAGACGTCACTGCCTATCATCGTATTCTCGATTGCCGAACCGGGTTCGATCGGTGCGATCCTGCGGGGCACAGGCCGCGGCACCATCGTCGCCGGCTGACGAGGCTGGAAGCATCCGGAAGCGGCAGGCTTGATGGCCTCGACGATGAGTTTTCAGAGGGAGAGCGTTATGCCCACGGGTAAATTCGATATCAACGAGTTGAAGCGCCGCATGCAGGGCGCCACCCAATCTCTCAAACACGAATTGGGCGGTTTGCGAACAGGCCGAGCCGCAGCCTCGATGCTGGAGCCGGTGCAAGTCGATGCTTACGGCACTCACATGCCGCTGAACCAGCTTGCGACCATCAGCGTGCCTGAGCCGCGCCTTCTCTCCGTGCAGGTGTGGGACAAGTCGATGGTCAAGGCCGTGGAGAAGGCGATCGTCGATTCCAACCTCGGTCTAAGTCCGGCCACCGAAGGACAGGTGCTCCGTTTAAGAATTCCCGAACTCAATGAAGAACGCCGCAAGGAGCTTGTGAAGGTTGCGCACAAATATGCCGAGGCGGCGCGGGTCGCGGTCCGGCATGTCCGCCGCGACGGCCTGGATATGGTCAAGAAGCTTGAGAAGAATCACGAGATTTCCGAGGACGATCAGGAACGCCTGGCAAATGACGTGCAGAAGGCGACCGACGGAACCATCTCTGAGATCGATCAATTGCTTGCGGCCAAGGAAAAAGAAATCCTCACCGTCTAACTAAGGATCTTGAATGTCGAATGCCGCCGCCCCCGCAACTGACGGACCGGATCGAACCGACGGTCCCTTGCATGTGGCGATCATCATGGACGGCAACGGGCGCTGGGCGGCGGCCCGCGGCTTGCCGCGCGCAGAAGGCCATCGCCGCGGCGTAGAGGCGTTGCGTCGCGTCGTTCGCGCGGCCAATGAACTAGGCATTCTCTATCTGACGATTTTCTCCTTCAGCTCGGAAAATTGGTCGCGTCCGGCAACCGAAATCGGCGACCTATTCGGCTTGCTTCGGCGGTTTATCCGCAACGATCTTGCGACACTGCATCGCGACGGTGTCCGGGTGCGCGTGATCGGTGAGCGCGACGGATTGGACCCGGACATCTGCGCGCTTCTGACCGAGGCCGAAGATCTCACGCGCGATAACAGACAGCTCAACCTGGTGGTCGCGTTCAATTATGGATCGCGCCAGGAAATCGCCAGGGCGGCCCAGCGGCTTGCGCGTGAAGCCGCCGCGGGCAAGCGCGACCCGGCCTCGATCGACGCCGACACGCTCGGTCGATATCTCGATGCGCCGGATATTCCTGATCCCGACCTGATCATTCGTACCAGCGGAGAGCAGCGGCTGTCGAACTTCCTGATGTGGCAGGCGGCCTACAGCGAACTGGTGTTCGTACCGGTCCACTGGCCGGATTTCGACAAGGCTGCCCTCGAGGGCGCGATCGCCGAATATGCCAGACGGGAGCGCCGCTTTGGCGGTCTGGCCGCGAAAACCGGATCGTGACCGAGGGCGAGGCCACGCCGGCGGCTGTTGCCGGGCAGGGTTCGCGCAATCTCCTGATGCGCGTCATCGCCGGCGCGGTACTGGCTCCTGTCGCAATTGCGATCGCTTATGCCGGCGGATGGCCGTGGATCACTCTGGTCACGCTGGCGGCGATAGGCCTCTATATCGAATGGCTGACGATCGTGGGCGCGGCGCGCGAGATGCGCGTGGTCGGGGTGGGATCGATTGCGCTTGCGATCGCGGGCTGCTGCCTCGCTCTCGGCGGCATCGATGCGGCGCTTCTTGCGCTCGTGCTCGGCTTGGCCGGTATTGCGTGTTTCTCGCCGGAGCGCCGTCGCTGGAGCGCGGCCGGATTTGGTTATGCCGCCGTGGCGCAGCTTGCATCGGTGTGGCTGCGCCTCGATCCTGACATGGGATTTGTTGCGCTCGTCTTTGTCCTCCTGATCGTGTGGGCCACCGATATCGGCGGCTATGTTGCGGGCCGTGGCATCGGGGGGCCCAAGCTCTGGCCGCGGGTTAGTCCGAAGAAGACTTGGGCTGGCGCCATCGGCGGGTTCTCGGCAAGCCTTATCGTGGCGGCAGGATTTGCAGTGTTCGGTTCGAACAAATCGGATCCAACGCTGACGCTCAAAATGGCGCCCTTACTGCTGCTCGCGGCGGTTCTGTCCATTGCTTCCCAACTCGGCGATCTCTTTGAATCTGCGGTGAAACGCCGTTTCGGCGTCAAGGACTCCAGCCATGTCATTCCCGGGCATGGCGGCTTGATGGACCGTCTCGACGGATTTGTCGCCGCGGTGTTGCTGGCGGCATTTTTCGGGTTTTTGCGGGGCGGTGTGGATGGCGTCGGCCGCGGTCTTATGATTTGGTGAATTCATGAGCCCAGTTCCATTGCGTAACAATAAGGCCGCGGCACCTGCGGTACGCACGGTGACCGTCCTCGGTGCTACCGGCTCGATCGGCGACAGCACGATGGATTTGCTGAGGGCTTCGCGCGACCGTTACCGGGTTGAAGCGCTGACCGGAAATAGCAACGTGCAGGGGCTGGCGAAGCTGGCGAAGGAATTCGGCGTGCGCTTTGTCGCTATCGCCGATCCCGATCGCCTCGCCGAACTGAAGGATGCGCTGGCCGACACGCGCACCGAATGCGGCGCAGGCGAAAGCGCTGTTATCGAAGCAGCGTCGCGGCCAGCGGATTGGGTGATGGCGGCAGTCAGCGGCGCGGCCGGATTGAAGCCTGCACTCGCGGCCGTCGATCGCGGCGCGACGGTTGCGCTCGCCAACAAGGAATGCCTTGTCTGCGCCGGTGATTTCTTCATGCAACGTGCGGCAAAAGCCGGGGCCTGCATCCTGCCCGCCGACTCTGAACATAATGCCCTGTTTCAGGCGCTAGGTTCGGGCAATCGCGAAGAACTGGTTCGCGTGATCATCACCGCATCCGGCGGACCGTTTCGGACCTGGGCCATCGCCGCTATCGAGCAGGCGACGCTGGCACAGGCCCTCAAACATCCGAACTGGAGCATGGGACAGAAAATCACCATCGATTCGGCATCGATGATGAACAAGGGGCTTGAGGTTATCGAAGCCTCGTATCTGTTTGCACTGACCGCGGACGAAATCGACGTTCTCGTGCATCCGCAGTCGATCATCCACGGCATGGTCGAATTTTCGGATTGTTCCGTTGTCGCGCAGTTGGGCGCGCCCGACATGCGCACGCCGATCGCGCATTGCCTGGGCTGGCCCGATCGCATTGTCGGTCCTGCGGCCAAGCTTGATCTCGCCAAGATTGGACAGCTGACGTTCGAGGCGCCGGATTTCGAGCGTTTCCCGGCGCTCCGGCTTGCTTACGAATCGTTAAGGACCGGACGCGGCGCGACTACGGTATACAATGCTGCCAACGAAGTGGCGGTGGCGGCATTCATTGCCGGTAAGATCAAGTTTGGCGCAATTGCGCGTCTAGTCGAAGCGACGCTGGAGGACTGGATTCGCTCCGGAAACCTCGCACCACTGATGTCCGCCGATGACGCCATTGCCGTTGACCATAACGCGCGAAATAGAGCCGCCACCCTATTGCCTCAAATTGCCTTAAAGGCATCCTAGAGGGTTAAGGACAGGGCCTCCAGCTCTGGTTAAGGGGAATCGGATGTCCGAGTTTTTTCTTCATAGTTTCAATACGTTGAGCCATGGCCTGATCGGTTACATCATCCCCTTCCTGTTCGTGCTTACGATTGTCGTCTTTTTCCACGAGCTTGGTCACTTTCTGGTCGCGCGCTGGGCGGGCGTGAAGGTGTTAACATTCTCGCTCGGCTTCGGTCCGGAACTCGCCGGTTTCAACGACCGCCATGGCACACGGTGGAAGATTTCGGCCATCCCGCTCGGCGGCTATGTCAAGTTCTTCGGCGACGAGAGCGAGGCCTCCATTCCGTCGTCCGAAGCGCTCGCCCGCATGACCGAACAAGAGCGCGCCGACAGTTTCCACCACAAGAAGGTCAGCGCACGTGCGGCGATTGTCCTCGCCGGTCCGATCGCCAATTTTCTTCTGGCTATCGTGATCTTCACATGCCTGTTTACGTTCTTCGGCAAGCCGAGCACGACGGCGCGTGTCGATCAGGTGGAAGTGGGTAGCGCCGCGGCCCGGGCCGGTTTTCAGGTCGGCGACGTGGTAACGGCGATCGACGACAAACCGATCGGAAGTTTCCTGGATATGCAACGGGTGGTCGGCACTCGGGCGGGCGAGCCGCTGACTTTCACGATCAGGCGCGGCGATTCCACGCTGCAATTGCGGGGAGCGCCGGAACTCAAGGAAGTGAAGGACGCGTTCGGAAACGTGCACCGGCTTGGCGTGCTGGGCATCACCCGCAAGACCGCCGTCGGCGAGGTCACAACCGAAAAGGTCGACCCCGCGACCGCCCTTTGGCTCGGTGTCAAGGAAACCTGGTTCGTGATCGACCAAACGCTCTCCTATGTCGGGAACGTATTCACCGGGCGAGCAAGCACTGACCAGATCGGCGGTCCGATCCGAATCGCCCAAATTTCCGGTCAGGTCGCAACCCTGGGGCTCACTCCGCTGCTTCACCTGGCGGCCGTGCTCTCCATTTCGATCGGCCTGTTGAATCTGTTCCCGGTGCCGTTGCTGGATGGCGGGCACCTTTTGTTCTATGCCGCGGAAGCGCTGAGAGGCCGTCCCTTGTCGGAGAGGTCTCAGGAATACGGATTCCGCTTCGGCCTCGTCCTAGTGCTCTTGCTGATGGTGTTCGCTTTTTACAATGACGTCCATCAGGTGCCCTGGCTGAAAAGCCTCTTTGGATAACGCTAAGAAATTCCTGCTTGAATGGCGTGGCCGATGGGCAACGTCTTGGAATGAAAATGAAATCCCCCTGCAATCGGACGTTTGCCGCCCCGGCAAAATTGGCTACAAGCAGGGCAATAAATGGGAATCTGCTGGTTCGTAGGGGTGCGGACCAGCATCGGAATGACAAGGGCGCTTTGCGCATGAATTTTGGAATGCGAGTGCGGGGGGGCTTGTTTGCCGCCCTGATCATGTTCGCCACGCCGGTTGCCGCCATGTTGGCGGTGTTGCTTGTGCCGTCGGCCGCCGCCGCCCAGACCGTGTCCTCGATCCAGGTCGAAGGCAACCGGCGCGTCGAAGTCGAAACCATCCGCTCCTATTTCAAGCCGGGTCCCGGGGGGCGTCTGGATCAGGCCAGCATCGACGACGGCCTGAAGGCGCTGATCGAAACCGGCCTGTTCCAGGACGTCAGAATCAGCACGTCAGGAGGTCGCCTGCTGGTGACGGTGGTCGAAAACCCCGTGATCGGCCGGGTGGCGTTTGAAGGCAACAAGAAGATCAAGGACGAGCAGCTTTCCGCGGAAGTCCAATCCAAACCGCGCGGTACGCTGTCACGTCCTATGGTTCAGGCCGACGCCCAGCGTATTGCCGAAATCTATCGCCGCTCCGGCCGCTATGACGTGCGCGTCAATCCCGAAATCATTGAACAGCCGAATAACCGCGTCGATCTCATTTTCACCATTACTGAGGGCTCGAAAACCGGCGTCAAGTCGATCGAATTCATCGGCAACTATACTTATTCGTCGTATCGCTTGCGGGACATCATCAAGACCCGCGAATCGAATCTGCTGAGTTTCCTCGGCGGCGCTGACGTCTACGATCCGGACCGGGTTGAGGCCGACCGCGACCTGATTCGCCGCTATTATCTGAAGCACGGATTCGCCGACGTGCAGGTGGTGGCCGCGCTGACGGAATACGATCCGGAGCGCAGGGGTTTTCTGGTGACCTTCAAGATCGAGGAAGGTCAGCAATATCGGGTCGGGTCGGTCGAGTTCCAGTCCAGTATTCCTACCCTTGATCCGAACGCGCTTCGCAGCTTCTCCCGCGTCCAGGTCGGGTCGCTCTACAACGCCGAAGCACTGGAGAAGTCGGTCGAGGAAATGCAAATCGAGGCGTCGCGACGGGGCTACGCCTTTGCGATCGTGCGGCCGCGTGGCGATCGCAATTTCGAGACCCATACGGTTTCGATTGTCTTTGCGGTCGACGAGGGGCCGCGGACCTACATCGAGCGCATCAATGTGCGCGGCAATACCCGCACCCGGGACTATGTGATCCGCCGCGAATTCGATATTTCCGAGGGCGACGCCTACAACCGCGCGCTGGTCGATCGCGCCGAGCGCCGCCTCAAGAACCTCGATTTCTTCAAGAGCGTGAAGATTACGACCGAGCCGGGATCCTCGAGTGATCGCGTGATTCTGGTGGTCGATCTCGAGGAGAAATCCACCGGCGACTTCTCGGTATCGGGCGGCTATTCGACCACCGACGGCGCGCTCGGCGAGGTCAGCATTTCCGAGCGCAACTTCCTAGGGCGCGGCCTGTTTGCCAAGGCAGCATTGACTTATGGCCAGTACGCGCGAGGGCTGTCGCTTTCATTTGTCGAGCCTTATCTGCTGGACTACCGTGTTGCGCTTGGCCTTGACGCGTTCTACCGCGAGCAGCTTGCTAATCGTTATATTTCGTACGGCACCAAGACAATCGGCTTCAGTCCGCGGCTTGGATTCGCCCTGCGCGAGGACCTTTCCCTGCAGGTTCGGTATTCGATCTACCAGCAGCAAATCTCGCTGCCTGGCTTTCTGGCGAACTGTAACAACAATCCGGGAAACTCGTTGCTCGCCTTTAATCCGTCGCCGGCATGGGTGAATGCGAACGGAGCTCCCGCTGCGGTAGCTTTGGGCGCAACGGATCCTTCTGGTATCGGCCTCTGGTGTTTCAGTGACGGCGAGGCATCGCTGCCGGTCCGCAAGGAGCTCCAGAACGGCAAGATCCTGACGTCGGCGGTCGGCTATTCGCTGAATTACAATACGCTGGACAACAACAAGAACCCGACCGACGGCCTGCTGGTTGATTTCAGGCAGGATTTCGCCGGCGTCGGCGGTGACGTGACGTATTTGAAGAGTGCGGTTGACGCGAAATACTATACCCCGCTGGTCGCCGATATTGTCGGGCTGATCCACGTTCAGGGCGGCATTCTGAACGGGTTTGGCAGCGACGGTATTCGCATGCTTGATCATTTCCAGATGGGCCCGAACCTTGTCCGCGGCTTTGCCCCTAACGGCATCGGTCCGCGCGACATCAATCCCTTCGGGACGGGGGACGCGCTCGGGGGCACCAAGTATTGGGGTGTCTCTGCGGAGCTGCAGATGCCGTTCTGGTTCTTGCCCAAGGAAGTAGGATTGAAGGGCGCCGTGTATGCCGATGCGGGTTCATTGTTCGATTACAAGGGACCGACTAACTGGATCGCTACTGGCGAGGTCAATACGCCCGGCTGTGTTCCTCCCACGAGAAGTCCGATATCGCCCGGAACCTGCCTGGGATTGCAGTACGACGGCGGCGACGTCGTCCGCACGTCGGTGGGTGTCGGCCTGATTTGGGCATCGCCGTTCGGTCCGCTGCGCTTTGACTATGCGGTCCCGCTGACCAAAGGTCAGTTTGACCGGGTGCAACAATTCAAGTTTGGCGGCGGAACATCGTTCTGAGTTTGTAACCAGCCGGACCGCGACGGGTGGAATGGCGCAGCCAAGATTTTTTGAGCAACCATCTTCGTCGACGCTGGCCGATATCGCCGCGTTGACGAAGGCGCGTTTGGTCGATCCGTCGCGCGGCGGCCAGCAAGTCAGGGGGCTGGCTTCGCTCGACGAAGCCGGCCCGATGCATCTGACATTTTTCGATAATTTAAAATACGCCGACCAGCTCGCTTCAACCAAGGCTGGGGCGTGTCTGGTCAGCGAGCGGTTCGAGGCCAGGGTCCCCGCCCGCGTTGCGGTTTTGCGTGCGGCCCAGCCGTTTCGGGAATTCGTGAAAATCGCGCGCGAACTGCACCGCGACGCCCTTCGCCCACAATCCTGGTTCGGCAGCGCCGGTATCGCAGCCTCCGCTATCATCGATCCCAGCGCGCATCTGGAGGACGGGGTAATCGTCGATCCGCTGGCCGTGATCGGCCCCAATGTCGAAATCGGCGCGGGAACGGTGATCGGGGCGGGTGCTGTGATCGGAGCCAATGTCAGGATTGGCCGGGACTGCGATGTCGGCGCGCGTTGCTCAATTCAGTTTGCGTTGATCGGCAACAATGTCCTGATCCATCCCGGCTGCAGCATCGGGCAGGATGGCTACGGCTTCGTTTTCTTTGGACCTGACGGTCATCTGAAGGTGCCGCAAACCGGCCGGGTGCTGATTCAGAACGACGTCGAGATCGGCGCAGGAACGACCATTGATCGCGGCAGCCTGCGCGACACCGTCATCGGCGAAGGCACCAAAATCGACAATCAGGTCCAGATCGGCCACAATGTGACAATCGGCAGGCGTTGCCTGTTGGCGGCCCAGATAGGACTCGCGGGCAGCCTGACAATCGGCGACGATGTGGCGCTGGGTGCCAAAGTCGGTATCAACAACCATCTTCGTATCGGCGACGGGGCTCAGGTCACGGCAATGAGCGCCGTCAAGGACGATATTCCCGCTAACGGGCGCTGGGGTGGCCATTTCGCAAAGCCAACCAGGCAATGGTTCCGCGAGATCGTTGCGATAGAACGCCTGGTGCGCGAAAGCACTTCCGATCCAAAGGATGAAGGGCGGGATTGATGGAGGCACCGGTCAGATTTGAGCTCGTGGACATCAATGAAATCCTCAAGACGCTCCCGCACCGTTATCCGATGCTGCTAATCGACCGGGTCATCAATATCCGAAGCGACTACAGCGGCATCGGCGTCAAGAACGTCACCTTCAATGAACCGCCGTTTCTCGGGCATTTCCCCGAGCGTCCGGTATATCCGGGCGTGATGATGATCGAGGCCATGGCGCAGACCGCCGGGGTGATAGGCATCAAGTCGGTGGAGGGCACGCGGAAGCCGCGCGCGGTTTACTTCCTTACCATCGACAAGTGCAAGTTTCGCAAGCCGGTGATGCCCGGCGATACCATCGAATATCACATGCGCAGCATCGGCCGGCGCAAGACCATGTGGTGGTTTCACGGCGACGCCAAGGTGAACGGTGTAACCGCGGCCGAAGCCGACGTTGGCGCGATGCTGACGGACTGATCAGGGTGCACCGGGCGAGCAGGCTCAGAGGCGACATCGGCGGCGATGGACAGGCCAACTTGTCCCGCGGCGCGCATGCCCGATATGAAACAGGACGTAACGAGCCGTCACTGGACAGCCTGACTGACCCGCGGTAACCACCGGAAATCAAATAGATTCAGATACAACGGCACAGACGTGTACCGGACCATTCGATGAGCATGATCGACCCCACCGCGCGGATTGAAGATGGCGCCGTGATCGGCGAGGGCACATCGATTGGTCCCTACTGCATCATTGGCCCTAACGTCATCATCGGCGCGAACTGCAGGCTGATCGCGCATGTTCACATCACGGCGCAGACCACGATCGGCGACGGCTGCACGATTTACCCATTCGTTTCGCTCGGCACGCCGCCGCAATCGCTGAGTTATCGCGGCGAACTCACCAGACTTGAGATCGGCCGGGACTGCACCATCAGGGAACAGGCGACCATGAACGCCGGCACCGTTGGTGGGGGCGGTATTACCCGCGTCGGCGATCGCGGATATTTCATGAACTGCAGCCATGTCGGTCATGACTGCCAGGTCGGCGATGACGTGATCTTTGCGACCTCGGCCACGCTCGGTGGTCACTGCGAGATCGGCGATTTTGTTTTCATAGGCGGGCTGTCCGCGGTGCATCAGTTCACCCGGATCGGGCCTCAGGTAATGGTCGGCGGC
The DNA here is from genome assembly GCA_035693465.1 of Bradyrhizobium sp. Classification (GTDB taxonomy): domain Bacteria; phylum Pseudomonadota; class Alphaproteobacteria; order Rhizobiales; family Xanthobacteraceae; genus Bradyrhizobium. The sequence continues at coordinate 9,872 of DASSGM010000258.1, forward strand.
ATCTGCGGCGTCCGCAGCGACGTGATCCCGTTCGGCCTCGTCAACGGGCAGTATGCCAGCCTCGAGGGTCTCAACATCGTCGGCATGAAGCGTCGCAAGTTCACGCGCGAACGACTGGCCATCGTACGGTCATTTTACCAGAAGCTGTTTCATGGACCCGGTGTTTTCGCAGAGAGGCTGAGCCAGGTGCAGCACCTGGCGGCCGAGGATCCCGCGATCGCGGAGATTCTGACCTTCATCGCCAACGGCAAGCATCGTGCGCTGTGCCTTCCGGCTGACAGCGGCACCGGACTTTGACCGCGGAGATGCCGGAGCCATGATCGATAAGGCTTTGGAGATTTCATCACCGATCGGCCTGATCGCGGCAGGTGGCGTCATGCCGTTTGCGGTAGCCGATTCCTTGACCGCGCGCGGCATCAATCCCGTGCTTTTCGCGCTGCGGGGCACCTGCGACCCGGTGCGGGTGGAGCGCTTTCGCCATCACTGGATTTCGATCGGTCAGCTCGGCAGGGCCGCAAAACTGTTTCGCGCCGAAAACTGCCGCGATCTGGTGTTCATCGGCACACTGGTGCGGCCGGCGCTGTCAGAGATTCGCCTGGATTGGGGTACGCTTCGGGTGATCGGTCGGGTGTGGGCAGCTTTCCGGGGCGGAGACGATCATCTGCTGTCTGGAATCGGCAGCATTCTCGAGCAGGATGGCTTCCGGTTGGTGGGGATCAAGGATGTCGCACCGGATCTGCTCATGCCGGAGGGATGTCTCACCCGGAAGGCGCCGGACGAAAATGCCGCTGCCGACATCGCCCGGGGCCGCGACGTGCTCCGCGCCCTTAGTCCGTTCGACATCGGTCAGGCCACCGTGGTGATGGACGGCCATGTGGTCGGGGTGGAGGACATCGAAGGCACTGACGGGCTGCTGGCGCGGGTTGCACGGCTGCGCGCCGAAGGCCGCATCCGGGCCAGAACCGCGCAAGGCGTGCTGGTGAAGGCACCCAAGAGCGGACAGGACCTGCGCTTCGATCTCCCGACCATAGGCCCCCGAACCGTCGAGGGCGCGGCCGCGGCGAGGCTTGCCGGCATTGCCATCGTCGCTGCCAACACGGTCGTCGTCGAACCGCAGGCAGTGATCGAGGCAGCCGATGCCGCAGGCCTCTTTGTGACAGGATTATCCGCGTGATCCCGGGGCGAGCGACCGGCAATGTCGCGCGAAAGATATTTCTGATCGCGACGGAGGAATCGGGCGACCGGCTCGGCGCCGGACTGATGAAGGTATTGCGCCAGCGCCTCGGGGGCGCCGTGAAATTCGAGGGGGTCGGCAGCCAGTCGATGGCGCGCGAGGGGCTAGTGTCGCTGTTTCCGATCGAGCAGCTGTCGATCATGGGATTGGCGGCGGTAATAAAACAGTTCCCGATGATCCTGCGACACATCCGGCAAACCGCTACCGCAGTGACGACGGCCTCACCCGACATTCTCGTGATCATCGATAGTCCTGATTTTACCCATCGGGTAGCACGGCGCGTTCGGGCCCGCGATCCCTCGATCCCGATCATCGATTACGTCTCGCCGTCGGTCTGGGCGTGGCGGCCTGGCCGGGCGCGTGCGATGCGCACCTATGTCGATCATGTACTTGCCTTGCTGCCTTTCGAGCCGGAGGAGTATCGCAGGCTACAAGGTCCGCTATGCAGCTATGTCGGCCATCCGTTGACCGAGCAGATCGGTGTGCTCCGGCCCGGCTTCGACGAGCAGAAGCGCCGGGACGGGCAACCACCGGTTCTATTGGTGCTGCCGGGAAGCCGACACGGCGAGATCAATCATCACATGTCGGTATTCGGCGAGACGCTGGGGCAGTTGGCGGCCGATGGCGTGCCGTTCGAGTTGATCCTTCCCACCATGCCGCACTTGCTGGACGCGGTCCGGGCCGGCGTGAAGCGCTGGCCGGTGCAGCCGCGGGTCGTGGTTGGCGAGCAAGAAAAGCGGGCAGCGTTTCGGATTGCCCGGGCAGCGCTGGCCAAATCCGGCACGGTGACGCTCGAGCTTGCACTCTCCGGAGTGCCGATGGTCACAGCCTACAAGGTGGGCGCTGCTGAAGCGTGGGTCCTGCGGCGCGCGATCAACGTGAAGTCGGTCATTCTGGCTAATCTGGTGGCTGGCGAGAACGTCATTCCGGAATTCCTGCAACAGGATTGCACGCCAAAAAAACTGTCGCAGGCGCTGCGCGACGTGCTTAGCGAGTCACCGCTGCGCCAGCGACAGCTCGAGACCTTCGCGCAGATCGAAAAGACCATGTCGACGGGCAGTCAATCGCCGAGCGTGCGAGCGGCCGATATTGTGCTGAAGACCATGCGGAAGTCGCGGCGCGCGAATTAGAATGAGACCGCCTCATGCCCGGCCTTGTCACCTTCGCGAAAGCTAGGGCGGCCTAGCACCGAAAAAGCCCGTCGAAGCCTGGCGTAGGTGCCGGGCATCCACCGCTTAGCGGTATCGCAGCAATAAGACGTGGATGGCCGGGACAAGCCCGGCCACGACGAAACGAAATTTGCAAACCGCAAAGCGCGTTACTTGCGCTTGTCGATCTCGAGGTAATCGCGATGGGTCGCGCCGGTGTAGAGTTGGCGCGGGCGGCCAATCTTCTGATGTGGATCCTCGATCATCTCGCTCCACTGGCTGATCCAGCCGACGGTGCGGGCGACCGCAAACAGCACGGTGAACATCGACGTCGGGAAGCCCATCGCCTTCAGCGTGATGCCTGAATAGAAGTCCACATTCGGATAAAGTTTGCGTTCGATGAAATATTCGTCGTGCAATGCGATCTTTTCCAGTTCCATCGCGACTTTCAGCATCGGGTCGTCGCGATGGCCAGTCTCCGCCAGCACGGCGTGGCACATCCTCTGCATGATCTTGGCGCGCGGATCGTAGTTCTTGTACACGCGATGACCAAAGCCCATCAGGCGAACTTCGCTGTGTTTATCTTTCACCCGCTTAATGAAATCAGGAATCTTGTCGACCGTCCCGATGCTGGAAAGCATTGCGAGCGCTGCTTCGTTGGCGCCGCCATGGGCCGGCCCCCACAGGCAGGCAATACCGGCGGCGATGCAGGCGAACGGATTGGCGCCGGAGGAACCGGCGATCCGCACCGTCGAGGTCGAGGCGTTTTGCTCATGATCGGCATGCAGGATGAATATCTTGTCGAGCGCATCGGCCAGAACCGGATTGATCTTGTATTCTTCGCACGGCACCGCGAAGCACATGTGCAGGAAATTCTGGGCGAAGCTCAGCGAGTTCTTCGGATACATGAACGGCTGGCCAATGGTGTATTTGTAGGCCATCGCGGCTAAGGTCGGGATTTTCGCGATCATGCGCATCGACGCGATCATGCGCTGGGTCGGATCGGTGATGTCAGTGGAGTCGTGATAGAACGCAGCCAGCGCGCCGACAGCTGCCACCATGATCGCCATCGGATGGGCGTCGCGGCGGAAGCCCTGGAAGAACCGCGCCATCTGCTCGTGGACCATGGTGTGATGGATCACGCGGTTGTCGAAATCCTCCTTCTGCGCCTTGGTGGGAAGCTCGCCGTAAAGCAGGAGGTAGCAGGTTTCCAGAAAGTCGCCTTTCTCCGCCAACTGTTCGATCGGGTAGCCGCGGTATTCCAGAATACCGGCGTCGCCGTCGATATAGGTGATCTTCGACTGGCAGCTGCCAGTAGAGGTGAAACCCGGGTCATAGGTAAACATTCCGGTCTGGGCATAGAGCTTGGCGATGTCGATCACTTCAGGCCCAACGGTGCCGCTCAAAATCGGGAAATCGTAGGTCTTGTTGCCGACCGTCAGCGTTGCGATTTTGGTGTTGGATGTTGCGTCCATCGTGAATCCCCGATGAGGTCGTTTGCGAAAGCCAGCGCCCGGGCGCGCCCTAACAATCTAAATGGCGTGGGAAGCCGGCTATTGTAGAAGTACCGCTCAAATGGGTATCTTATTGCTGTGTGCGCTGCAAGATCACCGGGTTGGGACGGCGATCCTCCTTTATGAGGAGACCTGATCGCCCAGCCGGGCTAGGCATTCCTGCCGTCCCAGTACCGCCAGGACGTCGAAGATACCCGGCGACGTGGTACGTCCGGTCAGCGCCGCGCGGAGCGGCTGGGCCACCGCGCCGAGCTTGAGGTCGTTGCTTTCCGCGAATGCGCGCATCGCCGCCTCGGTGGTTTCCGCGGTCCACGGCTCGACAGCCTCCAGTGCCAGACGAAGTCTGCCGATCAGCTCGCGATTTTCCGGCGTCAACAACGCCGCCGCCTTCGCCTCAAGCTCAAGCGGCCGGTCGGCGAAGATAAAATAGGCACCGTCGATCAGCTCGATCAGCGTTTTGGCGCGTTCTTTCAGGCTCGGCATCGCCTGCAGCAATTGCGCCCGCGTGGTGTCGTTAAGCTTGGCCTTGAGGTCGGAACCCGCGGGGACATAGTCCAGGACGCCTTCGAACATGGTCACGAGAGATTGATCGTCGGAGTGACGGATATAGTGGCCATTGAGGTTTTCCAGCTTGGCAAAATCGAAGCGTGCGGCCGAACGGCCTACCCCCGACAGATCGAAAGCTGCGATCATTTCTTCAGTCGAGAAAATCTCCTGATCACCGTGGCTCCATCCAAGCCTGACCAGGTAATTGCGTAGCGCCGCCGGCAGATATCCCATGGCGCGATAGGCATCGACGCCGAGCGCGCCATGGCGTTTTGAGAGTTTGGAACCGTCCGGTCCATGGATCAGGGGAATGTGGGACATGCTCGGGATGTCCCATCCCAGCGCATCATAGATCTGCTTCTGGCGCGCGGCGTTGATCAGGTGGTCGTCGCCGCGAATGACGTGGGTGACGCCCATGTCGTGATCGTCGACCACGACGGCGAGCATGTAGGTTGGATTGCCGTCGCCACGCAACAGGACGAGATCGTCGAGGTTCTCGTTCTGCCACACCACGCGGCCCTGGACCTGATCCTCGATCACGGTTTCGCCGGTCTGGGGCGCGCGGAGTCTGATTGTCGGCATCATGCCGGGTGGGGCTTCCGAAGCATCCCGATCGCGCCACATGCCGTCGTACAGACGTGTACGCCCCTCCGCGCGCGCTTTTTCCCGCATCGCCGTCAGTTGCTCCGGCGTGGCGTAGCAGCGATAGGCCTTGCCGCTGGCAAGCAACTGCAGGGCAATTTCGCGGTGCCGCTCAGCCCGGCTGAACTGGTAGATGACCTCGCCATCCCAATCGAGACTCAGCCATTTCAGCCCGTCCAGGATCGCTGCGATGGCGGGTTCAGTCGATCGCTCCCGGTCCGTGTCCTCGATGCGCAACAGCATCCTGCCGCCGTTCCTGCGGGCATAAAGCCAATTGAACAGCGCCGTGCGCGCCCCTCCGATGTGGAGAAAGCCGGTCGGCGAGGGCGCAAAGCGTGTGACGACGGGATCAGACATTACAGGAGGGGGACATAGGCAATGAGGGCCTCCGCAAGAAGCAGTGGTGTATAGCAGGAACCATACATAACTAAAGCCTTCACTAAGGCCTTCCATGTAGCGGGCGGATTTGGCAGAACGTCCGCTTGATCCGAGCAGGAACCAGAATGACAGCAGAACCGGTTGCGGCGGAGACGGGCCGTGATTTCATTCGCGACATCATCCAGGCCGATCTCGACGCCAAAAAATATCGCCAGATCGTGACGCGCTTCCCGCCGGAGCCGAACGGTTACCTGCACATCGGTCATGCCAAGTCGATCGCGCTAAATTTCGGCATTGCGCAAGAGTTTTCTGGACGATGCCACCTGCGGTTCGACGACACCAACCCCACGAAGGAAGAGCAGGAATACATCGATTCGATTCAGGCCGACGTGCGCTGGCTCGGCTATGACTGGGGAACCAACCTTTTCTATGCTTCTGACTATTTCGAGCGTCTCTATGAATGGGCGGAAATCTTGATCCGCAACGGAGACGCCTATGTCGACGACCAGTCGCAAGAAGAGATCCGGCTCACCCGCGGCACGCTGACCGAGCCGGGCAAGAACAGCCCCTATCGCAATCGTTCGGTGGAAGAAAACCTCGATCTGTTTGGCCGCATGAAAGCGGGCGAGTTTGCGAACGGAGCCCGTGTGCTGCGCGCCAAGATCGATATGTCGTCCGGCAACATCAATCTGCGCGATCCCGTGCTTTATCGCATCTTGCACGCCACCCACCCACGCACTGGCGACAAATGGTCGATCTATCCGAGCTATGACTACGCGCACGGGCAGTCTGATGCGATCGAGGGAATTACGCATTCGATCTGCACGCTGGAATTCGAGGACCATCGGCCGCTCTACGACTGGCTGCTCGACAAGCTGCCGGTGCCGTCGAAACCGCATCAGTACGAATTCGCGCGGCTCAATCTGACCTATACGCTATTGTCGAAGCGGGTGCTCACCGAGCTGGTGCGCGGCGGCCACGTTGCCGGATGGGACGATCCGCGCATGCCGACGATCGCCGGGCTGAAACGGCGCGGCGTGCCGCCGGCCGCGATCCGGGAGTTCGTAAAACGCATCGGCGTTGCCAAAGCCAACAGCGTGGTCGATGTCAACATGTTGGAATTTTCCATCCGCGAAGTGCTCAACAGGACGGCTTTGCGGCGTATGGCGGTGCTCCGGCCGCTGAAAGTCGTGATCGAGAATTATCCGGAAGGCCGGAGCGAGGAGATCGAAGCCGTCAACCATCCGGACGATCCGGCCGCGGGCACCCGCCGCATCGCGTTCGGCCGCGAGCTTTACATCGAGCGCGACGATTTCATGGAAAATCCGCCGAAGAAGTTTTTTCGCCTCTCGCCGGGCACCGAAGTCCGGCTGCGCTACGCGTATTTCATCAAATGCACCGATGTGATCAAGAACGAGGCCGGCGAGGTCATCGAGGTGCGCTGTACCTACGATCCCGCAACCCGCGGCGGCAACGCGCCCGACGGGCGCAAGGTCAAGGCCACCATGCACTGGCTGCCGGCGGCGCAGTCGATCGCCGCGGAAATTCGTATCTACAATCAATTGTTCTCGAAACCCGTTCCGGACGCCGCCAACTTTGCTGCCGATCTCAATCCGCAATCGCTTGAGGTTCTCGAGGATGCACGGATCGAGCCGGCGATCGCCGGAACCAACTCGTCCGAACCAATGCAGTTCGAGCGGCAGGGTTATTTCGTGCGCGATCCCGATTCAACCCCGGACCGTCCGGTGTTCAACCGGACCATTGGTCTGCGCGATACCTTTGCGAAGGAAGTGGTCGGCAAGGGCTTGACGGCCTTGCCGCTCTAAAAGCAATAACCGTAAAGCCCGCAGACATAAGGCAGGCGACCGCCGTCAGTATAGTAGGGCCCGCCGTAATAGGGGCCGGGGTAATAGTGGGACCACGAAGAGCCATAATAGTAGCCGCCGCGGGCCCACGGCGGATCCGGAAGCAAATTGAACCCGATGATGGGCGCCACATATTCAACCGATCGATAAACATCGACGCGAACCTCCTCGGGCTCGGCAAAGATCGCGCCCAGTCGGCTCCGCGCCGGAAGATCGGCAGCGGTTGCGGTCATGGCGGTCGCAGCAACAGCGAAAACGGAAAGCATTACCCTGCGCGACATCGTCAGGCTCCCGATTGATTCGGGAATCCTATCGCAGTGCCGTTAGTAAAAGTTAACGCCGCGCGCCTATCAGACGCTGCTAGGTGTCATAATAAAGATGGAACTCGTGGGGATGAGGGCGCAGGCGGATGGCATCGATCTCCTTTTCTCGCTTGTAGTCGAGCCAGGTTTCGATCACGTCGCTGGTGAACACATCGCCGCGCAGCAGGAACGCGTGATCGCGTTCGAGCGCGTCAAGCGCCTGGTCCAGCGATCCGGGCGTCGATTTCACGTCCTTCGCCTCGGCGGGCGGGAGGTCATAAAGATTCTTGTCGATCGGCCTGCCCGGGTCGATCCGGTTGTTGATGCCGTCAAGGCCGGCCATCAGCATCGCGGCGAAGGCCAGATAGGGATTGCAGGAGGGATCCGGCGAACGAAACTCGACTCGTTTTGCCCGCGGGTTCGGCGAATACATCGGAATCCGGCAGCAGGCCGAG
>DASSGM010000259.1:0-16020 GCA_035693465.1 Bradyrhizobium sp.
GTGCTCGGCGCGCCGCATCAAAACCTCGTCGCCTGGCTGGCACGGATGGAAGCCCGGCCCAGCCTGCAGGCCACCACCTGGGAGCGCGTATCGGAGATGGCGCAGGCGGCGTGAGAAGCGGGACTGCGGATAAATTCAAAAGGCATACCGCGCGGGCAGTAGGATCAGCGCTGCTTGCATAGGCGCGGATCACGACACCGCGGCGCGGCGCAATCCCCATAGGACAAGGACGGAAGCGGCAATGATCGCGATCCCGACGGTCATGAAGCCGACCGTCACAACCGTTTCCTGCCACGGCAGAGCGCCGGCGCCCCCGGTGATGGGGGAAAGGGCTGCCGCGCCAAACCCCGCCGCCAGCGTGGTGACGGCCCAGTTGACGTAGGTGCCGTACAACACGCTCCAGTACGTCCCGGCCTTGAGAGGCGCGGAAAGTCTCACCTCCGCCCAGATCGCAGCCAATGCGACCAGGAAAGTTCCGTTCATGACGCCTTCCAGGTGCGCGGCCAGTCCCATCCGCGGGTTATTGAAGTGCTGTTCGACGAGCCCGGTGAGCAACCCCAACAGAAACAGGAACATTCCATGCCACATCAAACGACGCTTGCTATCCTCGACGCCCGTCATCCTGCCCCCCGATATTTTTATCGTCCTGATCAGTCCGGTGGCCCGCAACGCCACCGGCCTGACAAGCGAAAATCCTACATCTCGCGATGGCATCGTGAATAGGCGGCACTTCCGCGCGGGTCTATCGTGCGCTTGGCCGGTTGACCCCGGATAGCAGGATGTTCGGCGCAAGCCGGAACCGCCGTCGCGCTGGTGTACACCCCTTGGTTGTGCGATGCTTGGGGCGCCGAAATGCAACGACGATGCAACCAAGCAGTGGGCGTCGATCAGGTCGATGACAATGGGGTAGCGAGAGCAGGCCGTGCTTTCCCAGCAGCACATTTCTCCGCAAACGCCAACCGGCGCGACGCTTGTCGCGGACGGCGCGACCTTCCGGGTCTGGGCGCCGGAAGCCCGCGCGGTTTATCTGCACGGCATTTTTGCCGGAGAAGTTTTCGATCGGCTCACCGACGATCGCTTGCTGCAAAAAGACGAGCGAGGCTACTGGACCGGATACCAGGCCGGCGCGCGGGATGGCGACCGCTATCGTTTCTGGGTTGAAGGCGCAGGCTCGAGCGGCCACAAGCGCGACCCTTGCGCGCGCGAGCTCGATCCCGAGGGCTTTCCGAACTGCTTTTGCATCCTGCGCGCCGGCGACGGCTTTCCCTGGCATGACCAGGATTTCGTCACGCCGGATTTTTCCGACATGATCGTCTACCAGCTGCACGTCGGGACCTTTGCGATCCGCAAGCCCGGCGTTGCCTCGAACCTCCTCGACGTGGCCCTCAAGATCCCGTATCTCGCCGATCTCGGCATCAACGTCCTGCAACCGCTTCCGGTCGACGAGCAGGAAGCCAATCCGAACATGGGCTATAGTGGCGCGGACCTGTTCTCGCCCGACTTCCCCTATATCGCGGTCGAGGATTTGCCGTTCTATCTCGAAAAACTCAACGGGCTCTACGCCGCGAAACACCGGTCCGCCCTCACGCTTGCGGACATCCAGTCCGGGCCCGGGCAGCTCAAGGCGCTGGTCGACCTCTGCCATGTCTACGGCATCGCCGTCACCTTCGACGTGGTCTACAATCACGCCGGCGGCTTCTCGGTCGATGGGCAGCTCGACGACAATTGCCTGTATTACATGGATCGCCGCATCAATCGCGGCAACAACAATGACAGCCTCTACTTCACCGATCAGGATCGCGGCACCGGCGGGCTTGCCTTCGCGCTGTGGAACGACGATGTCTCGAAATTTCTCATCGACAATGCACTCTATTATCTGGAAGGGCTGCACGCCGATGGTTTCCGCTACGATGAGGTCTCGACCCTGATCTCGACCAGCCAGGGAAGCGGATGGGAATTCTGCCGCGCGCTGACCTCAAGGCTGAGAGGTTTTCGCAACCGGATTTTGCAAAACGCCGAATTCTGGCCCGGCCGCTTTTCGGACATTCCGGCCTCGGCTGTTCCCGTGATCGCGCCGGCTGCCGCCGGCGGCATGGGGTTCGACGTCGTGCAGCACGATTACCTCCGCAACGTGCTGCGCGGCGCCGTCGGCGCCGCCTCCGCAGGGGCGAACGCCAGCGTCTCGATGTCGGCGATATCCGCGGCGCTTTATCCGCCCGGGTTCGATCACGCCTGGCGCGCCGTCACCTGCATCGAGAACCACGACCTCATGCTGGCCGGCCGCGACCCGCGGCTGCCGGCGCTGGCCGACCCGTCCAACCACCGCTCCTGGTACGCGCGAAGCCGCAGCCGCGTCGCGACCGCTATTCTCGTGACCGCCCCCGGCATTCCGCAGATTTTCATGGGCCAGGAATTTCTCGAGGATAAGCCCTGGGACGTCGATCCGCGCGGGCCAAACCTGCTGTCGTGGGGTGGCCTTGACGCGCCATCGGATTCCACCATGCGGGATCACCTGCGCTTCACGCGCGACCTGATCCGGCTTCGGCGCGATCTGCCGGCGCTGCGGAGCGACAATGTCCACGCCTTCTATCAATCTGACAGCGACCGGGTGATCGCCTATCATCGCTGGCGCGAAGGCAGCGGCGATGACGTCATCGTGGTTGCGTCCTTTTCGGAGGCGACATGGACACGCTACAGGCTGGGATTTCCAGCCCCAGGCTTCTGGAAAGAGCGATTCAACAGCGACGTCTACGACCATTGGGTCAATCCGCAGGTCGCCGGCAATGGCGGCGGCGTTTTTGCCGACGGCAGGGGGTTGCATGGATTTGCGGCGTCGGCCGAGATCGTGATTCCGGCGAATGGTGTGGTGGTATTTGCTAGGGGATAGCCGGGGGCGAGCGTGATCATCTTTGCCTTCTTTTGGGCACGGATGGGGAGGAGGGTGACGGCCTTGGCAAGGTTTGCCATTCTCCTGTAAACGGGCTAGCGGCCACCGCAGGGGGGCGGCTGCAATGACGGATCAAACCCACGAGATCCCGCAGGACCTCCGTAACCTCGTCCGCGTTGTCTCAGCTTGCACATTAGGCCTCTGGGCATTTGCAGCAGGTTTGCTGATCGGGGTCTTTCTGTTTTCGTGATCGAGGGCGCCCCGCCCGGCCGACGGCCTGATCGCCGGCAATGGCGGCGGCGTTTTTGCGGAGGGGAGAGGCCTGCACGGATTTACAGCGTCGGCCGAGATCGTGATTCCGGGAAACTTGAGCAACATCACGGCTGAAGCGCCGCGGACGTGGAGACTGGAAGGCTTCGCACCCGCACGGCGACTTCGGGCGAAGATTCGAGAGAGACGCCATTGCCTGGAACAGTCACTTTCCAAGCCGCGGTAGTGCTGATGCTTTGGTGCGTCGTACGTGCGCTGATGGCTGATGCATGGGCCACACCTCTGGAGCGCGTAGAGTTTGAAAGCGCCTCTCAACGGCTCATTTCGGGCGGGCTCATTCGGGGCGACCGCATTCAGGGCGATCTGGCCAAGCCCGATGGCGCAGGCCCTTATCCCGCCGTCATCGGACTGCACGGCTGTGCCGGGATGCATGACACGACAAAGCAAAGGTTGGCCGATCAACTCGTCGCCTGGGGCTATGTCGTCCTGCTCGTCGACAGCTATGCAACGCGTGGTATAGATCACGCGTGCACATCAAGCGCGTTTGTCACCTTCCTCAGTCGCAGGCCGGATGCCTACGGGGCTCTAGTCTTCCTGGCTGGCCAAACCTTCGTCGATCCACACCGCGTGGCCGTGGTCGGCTTCTCGGCAGGCGCCTGGGTTACCCTCTCCGTGGCGGAGACCAATTCGTTCGAACAGTTCGTCCCTGAAGGCAACTTGCGGTTCCGGGCGGCGGCTGCGTTCAATCCTCCATGTAAGCAGGCCATGGCGCGTCCGGGGATACCCACGCTCATCTTCATTGGGGCCCTCGACGATTGGACGCCGGCGTCAGACTGCTCCGATAAAGTCGCCAGCTGGGGCAGCGACGGGCCGCCAGTCGAGCTCGTTGTCTATCCCGGCGCGCACCACGGATTCTATTACCCGCACCTCCAGCCCGGCATGACCTTGTTTGATCACTGGATGGAATACAACGGCGATGCATCGGACAATGCAACTCACCGCCTGCACCAGTTTCTCGATCGCCACCTCAAGGCCGATAGCGGCAACAGAAATTGACTTCTTTTGCGGGGACGGAGACCGCGGTCCTGCTCATTCCGATAGGCCCGCCTCGCGAAATGAATCCATCATCCTCTCGGACCAGTCCTTATCCCGTGTATGGCATAGCTGACGTGCATCCGATAGTTTTATGGCAGGTCTCAGCTCCAGCATCTTTCGCACGGCAGAGCGCGCCTCTTGCATTCGTCCCGCGGGAACGGCGTTGATGACGAAATACGCAAGTGTGTGCATCGCTGTTTCGGTTTCGAGAGCCCGAGTCGCCCATTCATAGCCCGCTTCGAAATCTCCGAGAGCATTGTGTGCACAAGACAGGCCAGACCAAGCTCCTGCTCTGGCTGGATCGATCGGGTCGAGGCGAAGCACGGTTGTAAAACTCTCAAGGGCGAATCGGCCCTCTCCACGCATGATTGAAACCCAGCCTCTAATCAGCCAGGCAAAACCAAGATTTGGATTGAGGACTACCGCGCGGTCGACCAACTCTTTCGCCAAGTCGTATTGCTTGCCAAGGTTTGCCAGAACATGCGCTGCTCTCGCCATCGCATTCGCATCCTCCTGCGCCAACTTCGCAGCCATCCTGGCTAACCGAATGGCCTCTGCGTGGGTATCGGGTGGCAAAGGCCCTCGGCTGTTTTGGATAAAAAGCAGGCATTGAGCCGCCATCGCATACGCGGCTGCATAGTTCGGATCGAGCGCGAACGCTTTACGGAAAGTGTCGTAGGCCTCATCGAAGCGACGGTCATATCCAATTAGAGCCCAGCCTTTCAGATACAGGTCGTAAGCATCAAGGATTGCTGTCGGCTTGCTCCTGACCTTGTCAATTTCCGCTTGCTGTAGCCTGTTAGACACGGAGCTGACGATCTTCATCGTCAATGCGTCTTGAAGAGCGAAGATGTCGCTCAAGTCCCCATCCAGCTTCTCCGCCCACAGATGTTTATTTTGAGCTGCTTCTATCAACTGGGCCGTTATGCGTAGCCTGCCGCCAGCGCGACGTACGCTGCCTTCGAGCACGTAACGAACGCCCAATTCACGTCCGACCTGCTTGATATCGACGGCCTTGCCTTTGTAGGCAAACGAGGAATTTCGGGCTATGACGAAGAGAGATTTAAACCGCGAAAGACCGGTGATGATGTCTTCGACAATTCCGTCCGCGAAGTATTCCTGCTCGGCATCACCGCTCATGTTCTGGAACGGCAGGACGGCGATGGAGGGTTTGTCCGGAAGCGCGAGCGGTTGGGCAATTTCGACCGAAGTTCTCCTGGGTGTTGTCGAAGAAGCATTCTTGTCGATCTGTAGACGCCACGCACGCATCGGCTCGGTAATATTCTTCAGGATCTGCGGACCCATGTCTTCAAAGGCGATATCGACCTTGCCGCGGATCTGACGTTGCGCGTCGTCGGAGATGCAGATGCCGCCGGGCTCCGCGATCCCCTCCAGCCGCGCGGCGATGTTGACCCCGTCGCCAAAGATATCGTTGTCGTCGATGATGATGTCACCGACATGAATGCCGACGCGGAATTCGATCCTGTTGTCCTGGGGCACGTCCGCATTTTGCCCGGCCATGCTGCGCTGGACTTCAACCGCAAGGCGCGCCGCATCGACTGCACTGGCGAATTCGACAAGCATGCCGTCGCCGGTCGTCTTGACTATCCGTCCGCGATGCGCGGCGATGGCGGGATCGACCAGGGACCTTCTAAACGCCTTCAGCCGGGCAAGCGTACCTTCCTCGTCGGCGCCCATCAGACGGCTATACCCGGCGACGTCCGCCGCCAGTACCGCCGCAAGTCGCCGTTCCACGCGCTCTTCGGTCAAGCAGCCCCCGAACAGTTCATCTCAGCCTGGATATCAAAGCATGATGGCCTACTCTCGCGCTAGGGCATAATTTCGTTGTTCTGCTTCACGCTGGAGCTCGGGCGGCTGGTCATGGCATTGAGAGAAGTTCAACGAGCCTGAGCGACGTGGATGGTCCGGCCATGAGGCATGTCGATTCGTGCGTCGTCCATCGCGTCGCATGGATGTCCGGTCTATCCTGTGATTAACTAGGCTCGTTATCACTCAAGAGTGGCATCGCGATGCGAGCACCGTTTGGGTCAACGCTGAAGGCAGTCGGTAGCTTGCTGTCGCAGCGAGTAGGTCCTCGTCTCGAGCTTGCGGTAAAAAGCCCAAAGCTCAGCGCGATCATGGCCGGCTTTTTCGTCTGCCTCAGTATCCCCATCCTCGTTTTTATCCTGGTCTACAACTATCACCGAAATTCCGAAGCAATCATTGCAACCCTGCATGAAGACGTCGCAAAGACGAGCCGGACCAGCATGGAGAATGTCGAGGCCATGATCGGTGGCGTGGCGGCGACGCTCCGGCTGCTCGCGGACGTGACGGCAGCCGACCCGGCTTTCTTCCGAACCGGGAGAAGTAACGACGTCCTCTATCGAGCGTTAGCAACGGCCGACGAGATCGACGCCGCCTTTGTAAGCTTCGAGGACGGGTACCACCGGGCTGTGACGCGAATCGACGATGATCGCAGGCGCTCCGACCAAAGAATCCCGCGAACCGCGAACTGGCATTCGAATTTCATCGACGACTTTTCATTGGGCGAAAACCGCAGTCGTCATCGGACGTTCTTCGATACGTGGGGGCACGTCGTCGGCGAATACGCCGTTCCAACCACGACCGATTACCGGACCACATCGGGGTACCCGGCCGCGAAGCAATCAAGAACTCTCGCGGTTACGGAGCCGCAGGTTAACGTCGATACCGGTTATCCGATCATCAATCTCCGAGTCCCGGTCCTCCACGACGGCACTTTCATAGGCTGCGCGGGCGCCAGCATCACGCTTGATGTCCTGTCACGGTTCCTGGCGACGCACCGCGCCAGCCCGCACAGCACGACGATCATTGCTGATCCGACCGATGGCAAGGTGATAGCCGCTTCCGACCGGAAAAAGAGCGTTCGCGTCGTCGATGGCGGGCTCGAGGTTGCGCGGCTGGACAACATCGATGACGAGGACGTGCGCGAGGCGTTTCGATTGCAAAGGCAAACCAAGCAGAACAATTTCCTGTTTCAATCACGTGACGGACAGGAGTTGAGCGCATCCTTTGCCGGCTTTCCGGTAAGCTTCGGGCGCCGCTGGGAGGCCATCATCCTCACGCCGACTAACGACTTCATCGGAGAGCTCAAGGCCACGAACCGGCAGATCGTGATCATCATCGTCACTCTGTCGGTCGCAGAGCTTTTGCTGATCTATCTTCTGTCCCGGCGCCTTGCCCGTCCGATCGAAAGTATCTCGCGAGACCTGAAATCTGTCGAAACCCTGTCGTTCGACCAGCCGATGGCCCGTCCGTCGAGAGTGCGGGAAATCGCGCAGCTTCAGTCGGCGACCTCGCTTCTCCGCAACTCGCTGCAATCCTTCTGCTCGTTCGTGCCGATCGATGTGGTTCGGGGCCTGATCAAATCCGGAATTCCACTCGCGCTTGGCGTCGCAAGGCGGTCCTTGACGATCTTGTTTGCCGATCTGGAGAATTTTTCGACGCAGGCCGAGCAGTCGACCCCGGACGCGCTGCTCGATCAGATGTCGGTGTATTTCGAGCAGGTCTCGCGGGCGATCTCGGACGAGGAGGGAACCGTGGACAAGTTCATTGGCGACGGCATCATGGCGTTCTGGGGCGCTCCGATCGCGCTGTCGGATCATGTGCTGCGCGGCTGCGCGGGAGCGTTGCGGGCCGCACGGCGAATGGAGCGGATCAACGAGGCATGGCGCGCGGAAGGCAAGCCTGCCTTTCGAATTCGGATCGGGCTTAACAGCGCCGAGGTGTTGGTCGGCAACATCGGATCGTCAGAACGGTTCAGCTATACCGCGATCGGTGATGGCGTCAACGTGGCGGCGCGGCTTGAGGGAATGAACAAGACATTCGGCACCACAATCTGTATCAGTGATAGCGTGTTTATTGCGGTCGGATCCGAGATCGTGGCGAGACCGTTGCGCCGCGTTCGGGTCAAAGGTCGCAAGCAGGACTTCATGATTTACGAGCTGCTCGGTTTTGCAAACAGCCGCGATCCGGAGCTCGAACTCCGCCCCGATGACCAAAGGTTGAGCGAGATGACGTGGCTCGCCTCAAAGTGCTTTGAAGGCGGCGATCTTGAAGGCGCGGCGCGGCGCTACCAGGAGATCGTTGGACAGTTCCCCGATGATGGCGTTGCGAAAGCAATGCTTGCCGCATGTTTGTCGAGCAATGCGCCGGCAGATAAGGCTATCACCTCGCCAAAAGCCATAGCCGGACGGTAGGGACGACTGGCGCACGGCTTGAGTCATGTTCCGCTAGCTCAGTGGATGTCGGCGGTTCGATCCCGTCACCGCCTACCACCGCCGGGCCGCGCGATGCGCGCGTATCGAACATGTGGTCACCCGCCGCTCGCAGTAGAAGACATCTACTGCGTCGCGGAAAGCAGCTGATGTCGGGACGACGCGCACCGGCTCGTGGACTACCGGTAGAAAATGCCTCATCGCAGACGGAACGCTACCCGGTGGATAAGGGTCCTGGGCCTTCGTATCGTTTTCGCGATCCCATTAACTACCCATCGTCCGGCGATGTTCATGGCCGGCAGCTCGTTTCAACTCCATCATTGCCGCCGGAAAATGCGCCGCTTCCCGCGCAGCCCGCTCCATCTATCGTTCAAGTGGCCGCGGCGGAGGCAGCACCACCGCAACCAACGCCCTTGGCTCAGACCGCAGCGCAAGACGCCGCGCCCCCAGTTCCGACTATTGCGACTTTCATCGTTCTTTCCGCTTGCTGATTTCATCAAGCTCTGACTTCTGGATTATGCCGGATTGTGCCCTTGTCATTGGCCGGAGCAGGGAAACCATCTAAGATTGTCGCCTCGTAGGTCCCTTAAATCGGAATAGCCAGAGAGCAATGAGCAACACCATGAAAAGCGGAAGAAAAGGCCTCCTGGCTGCAGTCGGCCTCAGCGCGGGCCTGTTCCTCAACGTCCAGGCAGCGATAGCGCAGCAGAGTGGGCCACCACTTTCATCCGAGCAAATCGCCCAGATCGTGAACAGCGCGGATCGCACGGCGGCCGATCGCACCAATGATCAGCGCCGCAAGCCTGAGCAGATGCTGGGCTTCATCGGCATTCGTCCCGGCATCGTCGCGGTCGATCTCAGCGCGGCCGGTGGCTACACCACCGAATTGCTGGCCCGTGCGATCGGACCCTCGGGCAAAGTGTATGGTCAGAGCCGGCCGCGCGATCCCAACCGGGTACCCACTCCCCCGGTCGCGCCCGAGGGCAACAGCAACCCGACCGCTACGCCGGGTGCGGCGCCAGCGGCGCCGGCAAGCGCGCCACGTCCATCCCCCGTCGCCCTCGCCGAACGCGAAAACAATCTCCGAAGCAACGGCGTCCAGGCCGCCCCGATCGTCGCGCTCTCCCGACCGTTCGAAGATCCCGTTCCATCCGAGCTCGCGGAAGAACGCGTCGATCTCGCGACCTTGATGTTCAACTATCACGACCTCGGACACCTCGGCGTCGATCGCGCGGCGATGAACAAGGCAGTCTTTCGCGCGCTCAAGCCGGGAGGTCTCTATGTCATAGCTGATCACTCAGGCCGATCTGGCACCGGCATCTCCGAATCCGGTACCTTGCATCGGATCGAGGAGGCGTTTCTTCGGCAGGAAGTCGAAGCGGCGGGATTCAAGCTGATCGACGAAGGCAATTTCCTGCGCAACCCGAACGATCCCAGAGACAAGAATACGCCGGACCCGCCGCAACCGAAGGACGAATTCGTGCTCAAGTTCGCCAGGCCGTGAGCGGGGCATCTCGCATCAGGGTCAATCGCGTCATTCCGACGGTGCGCCGAGCACTTCTGATTTGCCACGGAAACCAGACGAGGTCAGAGCCGGATGGCATTCTCTAACGTGCCAAAATCAGAAGTCTTCAACGGCTTGAGTCACGTTCCGCTAGCTCAGTGGATGTCGGCGGTTCGACCCCGTCACCGCCTACCACCGCCGGGCCGCGCCATGCGCGCGTATCAAACATGTGGTCACCTGCCGCTCGCAGTAGCTCAGGCATTTGTTCTGACCCGTCCCACCAGAGGGGTTGACACATCTGCCCAGGCAATTAGCGGCTTGATCCTCACATCGCGCGGCTGTCACTGCTTCCGCCGATGAGTTGAGGAGCACTGCGGCGCCCATGAGGGTGATTGCGAAGAAAAGGTGCCGTGCCATGGTCGAACCTCCTGAGAAAGGCGAGCGGGCCACTCTAAATCCTAACCTCTCGACGAAGCTAAACCTACGCTTAAGTTTCAACGCAAAGACTTTGAAATTGTGCAGCAAGATCAAGCTCGCGACCCAAGGCAATCAGCGAATGTTCGATGTCGGCTCTTCCCCAACGGCGGACATTCTACGGTAGTCCTTCGATGTCTGTTTCGTTCCACAACCGGCTATATGCATCGGGTCGCCGGCAATGGCGGCGGCGTTTTTTTCGGAAGGGAGAGGCCTGCACGGATTTACGGCGTCGGCCGAGATTGTGATTCCGGCGAATGGTGTGGTGGTTTTTGTGAAGGGATAGCCGGCCGCTGGCGTTGGCCGACTTGAGCAATTCGCGGTGAAGCAGCGGTTTTGGATCAGGGCGTGTATTCATAAAACACGCCGTGCGGCACATCCGCTCTTCCCCCAAAAGCTGACATTCTATTAGGCGATCTGCATGTCCGCTTTGTGCCCAAATCCAGACTCATGGCCGGAGTAAAAAGCCCTTGCACGGCACGACAGGAGCGAGGCACTCTCGGCTTCCGAGCATCATCCGACGCAAGGGCTGGCGTCACTCTCCAGAAAGCCCCCGCTTGGTATGGGTGTGATCACAGAAGCCCGACGTACGCTCATGTTGCGGACCGGCGTGGCGTATTTGTCCTCAACGGTCGCCGTTGCAATTGCGACGCTGGCTGGCCGGCTGTTCCTGGCGGTGGCGCCGCTGCCGAACATTTCGATGGTTTTCCTGTTGGCCGTTCTATTTTCGGCCGTCAGCTTCGGGATGTGGCCCGCAATATATGCCTCGGTTCTTTCGTTCTTGGCGTATGACTTCTTCTTTATCGAGCCGCTCTATACGTTTCAGATCACCGAACCTTCCGAACTACTGTCTCTGATCACCTTTCTGATTGTGGCGATTGTGACATCCGCGCTTGCGGGGCGCGTCCGCGATCAAGCGCGGGCGGCAAGCGAGCGAATGATTGCAATGCGACGCCTCTATGAATTTACCTGGAAGCTTTCCGGTATCACCAGCGTCGATACGCTCGCGGACGGAGCGGCTGGTGAAATCCATGTGAATCTGCGGCGCCCGACGGTCATTCTTCTCAACCAAAACGATGAACTATCGCTGGCTGCAGCTTGGCCACCGGAGGACAGTTTGGACCCAGAGACGTGGAATGCGGCGCAGCTGGCATTTGCACGCAACGAGCCTGTCGGCCTTGAGACGGACCTCTTGCCTGGCAGCAACTGGCACTTCATTCCACTTCGGACTCAACGCGGATCGTTCGGCGTGGTTGGAATCGGAAGAGGAGCAAGCGGCGATCTGTTCGATGCGGAGGCCCGCGCACTGCTCGGCACGCTTGCCGAACAAACAGCGGCGGCATTCGACCGTGTTTTCCTGGCGCGGGAAATGATGACGGCACGGAGCGCGGCCGAGACAGAGCGCGTCCGAAACATTCTGCTTTCGTCAGTCTCTCACGATTTTCGCACCCCGCTGGCGTCAATTTTAGGATCGGCGACTAGCTTGCTCGATTTCGGCGAAAAACTCGAGACCGATGCGAAAACCGGGCTGCTAACTCAAATCAAAGCTGAAGCCGAAGGGCTGAATGAGATGGTCGGTAACCTTCTCGCAATGACCAGAATCGATGCTGGCGCGCTGGAATTGCGGCGCGACTGGGTCGATTTGCGCGAAATTGTCGAGCGAGTAACGAGTTTCGCACGAAGACGTGGGGCCGCTTTGGTCCTGGTGTTAGAGTTGCCTGCGGAGCTTCCACTGATCTGGGCCGATGCAATTTTGATTGAGCAAGCTCTGGGAAATTTGGTGAACAATGTCGTCCTGCATGCACCAAAGGGAACGCGCGTTGTGATCGATGCGATCGTGACACAAGCGTCGGTTTCACTCCGGGTCACCGATGACGGTCCAGGCATAACCGCGGACATCATGCCTCGGGTATTTGAAAAATTCGTGCAGGCGCGCCACAAAGATGCAAGCGGCGAAAGCAGAACCGAAGGAACTGGCCTTGGGCTTGCAATCGCAAAAGGGATTCTTGAAGCGCACGGCGGCTCGGTAGCGGCTGAAAGTCCGGTGGTGAACGGCCGTGGCGCTCGCCTCATCCTGACTTTCCTGCGTGAGCTGCCTCGATGACCAGCCGAATCCGCGCCCTGGTTGTCGACGACGAACCGGCCATTCTGCGGTTTCTAAAGCCGGTGCTGGAAGCCAGCAATTACGAGTTCATCAGCGCCGGAACGGTCGAAGAATCCATCAAGCGCATCGCCACTGACAGTCCTGATGTTGTTGTCCTCGATCTCGGCCTGCCCGATGGCGACGGCCGCGACGTGATTAAACACGTTCGTCAGTGGTCCGACGTGCCAATCATCGTGCTCTCGGCGCGGGACCGTGAGGCCGAAAAGATCGAGGTGCTGGACCTGGGTGCAGACGATTTCGTCAACAAGCCCTTCGGGGTCGGCGAACTCCTGGCGCGAATTAGAACGGCGCTTCGGCATCGAATGGAACGTGTTGCGGAAACACCGGTGTTGCGGACGGCGGATATTGAAATCGACAATGTCCGTCATTGCGTGACGCGCGCTGATGCACAGATAAAGCTGACGCCGAAGGAATTTGAGCTCCTTTCGTTTCTCGCGAAACATGCCGGCAAGGTCGTGACTCACCGGCAGATTTTGACAGCTATCTGGGGGCCGGCCCACGCAGCGGACACCCAATATCTCCGTGTCTATATCGGTCAGCTTCGACAAAAAATTGAAAAGGATCCCGGCGATCCACGCATCATCATTACGGAGCCCGGCATTGGGTATCGAATCGCCGAGACCAGCGGGCAGTAATCTCTAACAGCCTCAGTCACACCTGGGCGCTACAGTCAGGCCTGCCGCGTCTTTATGCGCCCTTTATACTGCCGCCTGCATTCCCGCATTGAGAGTTTAGGTCTGGTCCTTGATATCAGGGGCGAGCGCCGTCTTGCGGCTTCTAAACCGAGGACGCCTTTCCGTGAACTTGTATGGCAAACAGCATGAACGGTTCGACGAATCCGTTGCCATCACTCCGTATGACAACATCGTTCCGGCCATTCTTGTGCTCATCGGGATCGCCGCGGTGGTCTCGGTGACGTGGGCGTTGGAGCCGGCTGGCGGCGGGTCTCGTGGCGAGCTGACGCAGTGCGCCTCGATAGCTAATGACCACGCGCGACTGGCTTGTTACGACCAGGTCGCTGCTGCTTCCCGTCCCCCTGCAAGAGGTGCATTCGCACCCGCTCCGATTGAACCGCGCGAGGGATCGCTATGAGCGACAGCGTCTCCAATCGAGCTGAAACGTTGAGCCCGGAGGTGCAGCACTTGGTCCCACATGACAGACCACATGCGGGCTTCTGGGGGCTTACGTTGGGGGCGATCGGTGTTGTCTACGGCGATATCGGCACCAGCCCCTTATACGCTCTTCGCGAGTCGGTGCTGGCAGCCGTTGGTCCTGGCGCTCCAGCAAGCGAAACCGTCGTGCTCGGTATCCTCTCGCTGATCATATGGGCGCTTGTGCTAGTGGTGACGGTCAAATACGTCGTCATCCTGCTGCGCGCCGACAACAACGGGGAAGGCGGCACACTTGCGTTGATGGCACTTGCCAATCGCGCCGTCGGCGGCAGCTCGATTCTGGTTTTGCTCGGCATCATTAGCGGAGCTCTGTTCTACGGCGATGCCATTATTACACCGGCGCTGTCGGTGCTGTCAGCCATCGAAGGCTTGAAGGTCGCAACGCCTGCCTTCGATCCCTACGTCGTGCCGGTAACAGCGCTGATTCTGATTGCATTGTTTGCCGCGCAGTCGCGTGGCACTGCGAGAGTTGCAGCATTTTTTGGACCAATCACGTTCGTTTGGTTCGTCGCCCTCATCGCCGGCGGCTTGCCGGAGATTATGCGAAACCCAACGGTGCTGCTGGCCTTCAACCCTCTATATGGTCTGAGCTTCTTGATGAGCCATGGCATGGTCGGGTTTGTCACCCTCGGTGCGGTTTTCCTGGTCGTCACGGGTGCCGAGGCGCTGTATGCCGATCTCGGCCACTTCGGTAGAGGTCCGATCCGCGCGGCCTGGCTCGGCGTGGCCTTGCCCGCCCTGACGATCAACTATCTCGGCCAAGGTAGTCTTGTGCTTGCGAATGAGAAGGCGATCGAAAATCCATTCTTTCTGCTCTATCCGGAATGGGCTCTGCTGCCGATGATCGCACTGGCGACGGCCGCGACGGTCATCGCGAGCCAGGCGGTCATCACCGGAGCCTATTCGATTACACAACAGGCGATCCAGCTCGGACTGTTGCCGCGCCTTGAAATTCGGCACACATCGGAATCGTTGATTGGCCAAATCTACATGCCGAAAGTCAACACGCTGTTGTTGATCGGGGTGCTGTTGCTCGTTGGGTTGTTCCGTTCATCCAGCGCGCTTGCCTCGGCCTACGGCATCGCCGTTACGGGCACTATGGTGGTCACGGCCATGATGGCATTCGTGGTGATCTGGAAGGTGTGGCGCTGGTGGTCGATCGCAGCCGCCGCGCTGATCGCGCCGCTTGTCGCGCTCGATCTGACCTTTCTCGCGGCGAACCTGCTGAAAGTATTCGAGGGTGGGTGGATGCCGCTGGCGCTGGGCTCGCTCGTGATGCTGCTGATGTATACCTGGCGGCGGGGCAGTCGACTGTTGTTCGAGAAGTCGCGCAAGCTGGAATTTCCGCTCGCCGATCTCGTGGCAATGCTGGAAAAGCGGCCGCCGCAGCGGATTTCTGGCACTGCCGTATTCCTCACCAGCGATCCCAAGAATGCGCCGACTGCTCTTATGCACAGTTTGAAGCACTACAAAGTGCTGCACGAGAAAAATGTCATCCTCACCATTGAAACAGCGCCGACGCCAAGGATCGATCCGGCCGAACGCGTGCGACTAGAGCAGATCAGCCCGACCTTCTCCACGATCACGCTGCGGTTCGGATTCATGGAGTCGCCCAATGTACCGAAAGCACTGGCGATCGCGCGAAAGCTGGGTTGGCAGTTCGACATCATGTCGACCTCGTTCTTCCTGTCACGGCGGGCGTTGAAGCCGGCCGCCCATTCCGGTATGCCGCGCTGGCAGGATCACCTCTTCATAGCCCTCAGTCGTGCCGCCAATGATGCGACTGACTACTTCCAGATTCCTACCGGGCGGGTGGTTGAGGTGGGCACGCAGGTCACAGTTTGATGCACTGTCGCGGCGCGGCTTGCTGAGCTGAAGGCCGCCGGGTGTACCCAAAACCTCCATGGGAAGATTTCCGACGCAAAGGCCGGCCGTCCCGGCCATGGCTTGATGTGCGCGGTTGCTTGTGGGCGGCTGGCGCTTTGGAGTTCTCGCGATGTCTGGTTCGGCTCAAAGGCGGAAATACTCATGTATGCAAAGCTTGTCTGCTATTCCCCGATAGTGTTGCAAAAGTCCCAAAAGCCGTAGCTGCAAAATTCCCGCCAAAGAACGAAACAAGCGACAATCGCCGCTCGATAGAGCCGCAAACCCGCTGCCAGAATCGCCCGTGAGTTTGGCGTTTGGCGACGTGGTCCCCC
>DASSGM010000260.1:0-3055 GCA_035693465.1 Bradyrhizobium sp.
GCGATCACGACGCCCTTGGAATTCTGCCAGGGCCCCCTGCCGATGCGGTCGCGCGCATTCACCGCTGGCTTGCCGTCGGCTTCCTGGGTCGAGAGATAAGCGCGCCAGGTCCTGGAGCCTGAGCCCGCCGCCTGCGCCAGGGTCTGACAATGATTGTCGGCGCCGGCGAGACCGCCGAGGTTGCCGCCGTTGCCGATGCCGACGCTGGTGACGAAGAAACTGGTGTCGGCCGCCTGCGCCTGCGCCGGCTCGGCCGCGAGAACCGCGAGCGAGGCGGCCCCGAGACCAAAAAACAGGCGCGAAAGAATCCTCGCGAGAGTAGGCATCGTTTCCTCCGGTTTGTTTTGATCCGCTGGCTCGTTGCGCCGGCTCGTTCTGACATTGCTTCGTCTGGCATCAACACATGGCGAGAGATATTATTCCGCTTGCGGGACGCCGAATAAGCACCGGAACTATCGACGGAAAAATGAAAAGACACCGCGGAACGAGCCGCGGCGTCTTTCATCGCACCACCGTGCAGACGATCAGGTCTGCTGGATCGCCGAAAGCTCCCAATCGGAGCCGCGCCGCCGCGCGAAGGTCCACACCTCCGTCGCTTCGGTCGGCTGTTCGCTGCCCGCGACCAACCGGCCGGTGGCGCGCTCAAGCGTCTTGTCGACCAGCGAGAACCGCATCGCCACGCTGGCGTAGTCGGTATCGCCCTCGCGCCAGGCTTCGGCAAGGTCGCCCTGCAAGAGCTTCACATCGGAGACCTTGTTGATGTCGTTGCGGGCCCGGTTCGCCTCGAGGTCCTTGGTGAAATACGACACCATTTCGGGCGTAGCCAACGTATGCAGCTTGCCGACATCCTCGTTCGACCAGGCGGTCTGGATCTCACCGAGCAAGCGTTCGAAGGTTTCGTAATCGCTCGGCGTGATCTCCAGCGGCGCGCTGCCCGATCCCAGCCCGAACCCCGTTCCGGTGCGGAAGCTCGATTGCGCGCCGGGGCCAGCGGACGCGCCGGCATAGGCTGACGCGGGCGTGTGACGGCGTTGCCACCACGACATCGCCAGCCGCACCACCAGAATGATCAAGCCGATCTGCAGGATCAGCCCGATGATCGAGGCAAATCCGCCGAGCCCGCCGAACATTCCACCGCCGAACAACATGCCTAACAGGCCGGCGCCGAGGAAGCCTGCGGCGAGGCCACCGAGCATGCCCATGCCGGGCCGATTGAAGAACCCGCCGCCGGCCGACGCGGGCGCGCCCGGACTGCCCGGCTGGGTGAACGTGCGGTTAAACGGTTGGGCAGTACCCGGCGCCGTCGACGTGCTCGGGGGCGCGGAAAACGTTCGCCCTCCCCGAGAACCCGAGCTCATGCCACCGCCGACACGGGCGTCGGCCGATGAGATCGCGACCGCCAATGGCAGCGCCAGCGATAAAACGACGGCAATCGCCTTGACGATGCCGCCTGCGCGTTGCGTGAATTTCATGGTCCCTTTTCCTCTATCCCCGGCAGGGGGACGCGCCCTTAAGATGGGCAGCGCTGCCTAAAAGTGAAGCCACTATCGGGAACCGCGGCTGCGGCCCTCGGTCGCGGGCGTGCGGCAATATCGCCGCATTTGCCGCGGTTTCCCGGTCCAAATAGCGGCCGTTTCCCGCACCGCTGCGCAGCACACTCGGCTCCGCGCGTCGCGCGGCCGAGCACAGGCTCCATGGTGCGCCGCAGACCCTGGACCACCCTGCAGATCGAGACTGCGATGTGATGGTTGCGGATCGGCCCCGGCTCTGCGGGGCACGGTGAGCGGACGATGCTTGGCATCGCCAGGAGAACGCTGCACTGCGTTCGGGACGACGTCCCTCACGGTGGCGTCATGGTTTCCTTCACCGCTGCGACCAGCTGGCTCAGCGTGAACGGTTTTGGCAGGAACGCGAATTGCTGGTTCTCCGGCAGGCTCTTGTCGAACGCGTCCTCGGCATAACCCGACACGAAGATGATCTTGAGGTCCGGATTGCGGCCGCGCATCGTTTTGAGCAGGGTCGGGCCGTCCATCTCCGGCATCACCACATCGGAAACCACGAGATCGACAGCGCCGTTCTTCTGCTCCAGCGCTTCCATCGCCTCGATGCCGTTCGAGGCCTCGATCACGCTGTAGCCGCGCGAGCGCAAGCCCCGCGCGTTCAGCGAGCGCAAGCCCTCCTCGTCTTCGACCAACAGGATAGTGCCTTGCCCGGTGAGATCGGCCCGGGGTTTTGTCTCCGCCGCCGGCTCTTTGGCCGCGCCGTTGGCGGCCGCCGCATCGGGCTGGACCTCCTGCTGGGGATGATGCCGGGGCAGGAAGATGTGGAATGCGGTGCCCTGACCGGCCTCGGAGTCCACATAGATAAAGCCGCCGGTCTGCTTGACGATGCCATACACCGTCGACAGCCCAAGGCCGGTGCCCTTGCCGACTTCCTTGGTCGAGAAGAACGGCTCAAAGATCTTGTCGACGATTTCGGGGGCAATACCGGTGCCGGTGTCGATAACATCGATCCGCACATATTCCGCCGCCGGCATGCCTTTGTAGATGAGCTGCCCGGACTCCTCCGATGTCACGTTGGCGGTTCTAACCGTCAGCTTGCCGCCGTCGGGCATCGCGTCGCGGGCGTTGACCGCCAGATTGACGATCACCTGCTCGAACTGCGACACGTCGACCTTCACCGGCCAGAGGTCACGGCCATGTACCAGGTCGAGCTTTACCTTCTCGCCGATCAGGCGGCGCAGCAGCATGGTGAGATCGGACAGCGCGTCGCCGAGATCGAGCACCTGCGGCCGCAAGGTCTGGCGGCGCGAGAACGCCAGCAGCTGCCGCACCAGCGTTGCCGCTCGCGTCGCGTTCTGCTTGATCTGCATGATATCCTGGAACGAGGGATCGGTCGGCTTGTGCGCATTCAGCAGGAAGTCGTTCGCCATCATGATGGCCGACAGCACGTTGTTGAAATCGTGCGCGATGCCGCCGGCGAGCTGGCCGACCATGTCCATCTTCTGCGACTGGTTGATCTGGTTCTCGAGCGCGCGCCGCTCGGTGGTTTCCAG
>DASSGM010000261.1:0-16455 GCA_035693465.1 Bradyrhizobium sp.
CGGTCGACCCGCGCATGATTCTCTCAGGTAAGCTCCACAACGATTCACAGGATACACAGGGGTCAAGGTGCCCACGACCGGCAACTATTTTCATCTTCACCTGGTGTCCGATTCGACCGGTGAAACCTTGATCACGGTGGCACGCGCGGTAGCAGCGCAATATGCCAACGTGACGGCGGTCGAACATGTCTATCCGCTGGTGCGGAGCCAGAAACAGCTCGATCGTGTGTTGGATGAAATCGAGGAAGCGCCGGGCATCGTGCTTTTTACCTTGCTTGAAAAGGATCTGGTTGGCCGGCTGGAAGCCAAGTGCCAACAGATTAACATACCCAGTCTTTCGATTATCGGTCCGGTGATGCAGCTGTTTCAGGCCTATCTCGGAGCACCCACCACCGGTCGCGTCGGCGCGCAACACACCCTGAATGCGGAGTATTTCAAGCGTATCGACGCGCTGAATTATACGATGATGCACGATGACGGCCAGCACGTCGAAGGGTTGGAAGAGGCCGACGTGGTCCTGGTGGGCGTGTCGCGCACGTCGAAAACCCCGACCTCGATCTATCTTGCCAATCGCGGCATCCGTGCCGCGAATGTTCCGCTGGTGCCGGGCATCGCGATCCCGCATCAGTTGGAGATGCTGAAAAAGCCGCTGGTGGTCAGCCTCCATGCCACCCCGGAGCGCCTGATCCAGGTCCGGCAGAACCGGCTGTTGAGCATGGGCGCCGGTCCCGGCAATGACGATTATATCGATCGCCAGGCGGTCGCCGATGAAGTGGCATTCGCGCGGCGATTGAGCGCAAGGTTCAATTGGATACAGCTCGACGTGACGCGGCGATCGATCGAGGAAACGGCCGCCGCGGTGCTGAAACTCTTTACCGACCGGCAGCGGCAACGGTTCTTGGAATGACGCGGCTTTCCGGATGAGCCTTTGGCGTGGAAAATATCCGTTGATACTCGCCTCGCAAAGCCGCGCGCGGCAGGCGCTGCTTGCCAACGCCGGCATCGAGTTCGAAACTGTTGCGGCCGAAATCGATGAGCGCGCCGTGCAGCAAGCATCAAGCCTTTCGGCGCCCGGCGACATCGCGGCGCTTCTTGCGCGAGAGAAGGCGCTTTCGGTATCGACGCGCCGGCCCGGCAACTTTGTCATTGGCGCGGACCAGATCCTGGCGCTCGGGACACGGCTTTTCTCCAAGCCAGACAGCCGCGCGCAGGCGGCGGAGCAACTGCGCACGCTTGTCGGCCACAGCCATGAACTGCACTCCGCGGTTGCTGTCGCGCGCGATGGCGAGATATTGTTCGAAAGCGCCGATGTCGCGCGGATGGCAATGCGGAGGCTCGGCGAGGCTGAAATCGTGGCCTATCTGGATGAGGCCGGAGCGGCGGTTACATCGAGCGTCGGCGCCTACCAGCTTGAAGGACTAGGGGCGCATTTGTTCGAACGGGTTGCAGGCGATCATTTCACCATCCTCGGTCTGCCGCTATTACCATTGCTCGCATTTTTGCGAAGCGAGCGGCTGCTCGCGGTGTAAGTTCAAATCCGGTTGATGGGGCGAATGGCGGTAGCTGAATGATAATCCTTGGGCTGACCGGCTCGATCGGGATGGGCAAATCAACCACCGCCAAGCTGTTTGAGGAAGCGGGCGTCCCGGTTTACGATGCCGACGCGGCCGTTCACAAAATCTACGAAGGCGAGGCGGTGCCTGCGATCGAGGCGGCGTTTCCGGGTACGACCGCGGATGGCAAGGTCGATCGCAACAAGCTCTCGGCAAAAGTGGTTCATGATCCAGCCGCGATGAAGCGGCTCGAGCAGATCGTTCATCCGATGCTCGGCGCCTCCCGTCAAAAATTCCTGCGCGATGCCGAGCAATCCGGCGCGCCGGTCGCGGTGGTGGATGTGCCGCTGTTATTCGAGACCGGGGGCGAGAAGCGCGTCGATGCGGTGGTTGTGGTCACGACCACGCCGGAAATTCAGCGCCAGCGGATTCTGGAGCGCGACAACATGACCGGGGAAAAGCTCGACGCCATCCTGGCTCGGCAATTGCCCGACCCCGAAAAGCGCAAGCGTGCGGATTTCGTGGTGGATACCTCGCACGGCCTCGATCCGGTGCGGACGCGAATCCGGGACATTCTCGATCAGGCTGCTAAGATGCCGCAACGACGAGCCTGATTCGTCACATGTCTGGTTGCAGCTGATGCGCGAAATCATTCTCGATACTGAAACCACCGGTCTCGACCCGCTGCGCGGCGATCGGCTGGTTGAGATCGGCTGTATCGAGATTTTCAATCGCATGCCGACCGGCCAGACGTTTCATCGGCATCTCAATCCTGAGCGCGAAATGTCGGCTGAAGCATATGCCGTGCATGGTCTTTCCAGCGAGTTCCTCGCCGGCAAACCCCTGTTCGCTGATGTGGTCGAGGAGTTCCTGGAATTTATCGGCGACGCGCCGCTGGTGATCCACAACGCGTCGTTTGATATCGCCTTCCTCAACGCCGAGCTCGAGCGCATCAAACGGCCGCCGATTGCGCGGGAACGGCTGGTCGACACGCTGCTATTGGCGCGGCGCAAGCATCCCGGCGTGTCGAACCGACTCGATGATCTCTGCTCACGCTATGCGATCGACAATTCACGCCGCACCAAGCACGGTGCGTTGCTCGACGCCGAACTCTTGGCCGAAGTCTATATCGACCTGATCGGAGCGCGGCAGTCGCAATTGATCCTGGCCACCGAATCCCGTGATATCCGCATCGACGGTTACGGCGAAATGCCGCGGCGGCAGCGCGAGATACCTCTGAGGCCACGGGTCACCGAGGACGACCGCCTCGCGCACCGGGCCTTTATCGCCACGCTGGGCGACAAGCCGATCTGGAACGATTTTCTGAGCGCGGGATAGCGCGTCCTCCGCAAAAGTGGGTACCGCTTTGCGATCGGAATACGCGCAAATACAGGCTGAACGAGCCAGCGCTTAGCTCGGCTTGACCTGCGCGGCTTGTGCGGCGGCCTGACGCTCCAGGTTCTGGCGGTACAGGCCGACAAAATCGACCGGGTCCAGCATCAGCGGCGGGAACCCGCCATCGCGCACCGAGGTCGCGATGATCTCGCGTGCAAACGGGAACAACAGCCGCGGACATTCGATCATCACCAGTGGATGCAGGTTTTCCTTTGGTACGTTCACAATGCGGAATACGCCGGCATAGGCCAGATCGAAGCTGAACATCAGCTTACCGGCATTTTCCGCCTTGCCTTCCACCGACAGCGTCACTTCGTATTCGTTTTCCGCGATATTGTTGGCGCTGACGTTGATCTGGATGTTGATTGCGGGTTGCTGCTGTTGCGGTGCCAATGAGCTGGGAGCGTTCGGATTCTCGAACGAAAGGTCCTTGGTGTACTGCGCCAGCACGTTCAACTGGGGAGGAGGGGGCGCCCCGGGAGGTGCGCCGTTGCCGTTGGTCATGGAAGTCTCTCCTGGAACGTGTTTGAACGAGCGGGGAGCGGTTTTGCGTCTGATTTCGCTCGTCAGCTGCGAAAATGCATTGTCGGGGCGAGTGGCTATCATAGCCCCGGCTCGTTCCACAAGGACGACAATTGCGCGCCGCCCGCCAGGCCGGGGGTGAAACGATCAGCCGGCGCGGCAAACGACCGGGATTGGCGCGCGGAGTGAAGTCTAAATTATTGAATATGCGCGATTTCCGGCCAGGATCGGGTTTCCCCTCGCAGCGAAAACGCGCTACAATCCGGCAGCGGCAAAAGGACAAGAGGTCCAATTCCACCTGGATGGCTTTCCGTGTCAAAACGCGCCATTGGCTAGGCCAAGTTTCGTGCCTACATGTTGCTGACCCATCCATGATGTAATCTCCGCCGTTCCTTGAGGGAACGCTCTGCCGCCGGACCCGTTGCCGGCGTGAGAAACAGAAAGCGAAATACGACGTGGATATTTATACCATCATCTTCCTGGCGCTGGCGGTCTTCATCTTCCTGCGTCTGCGCAGTGTCCTCGGACAGCGCACCGGAAACGAGCGGCCGCCGTACGATCGCGCTGCGCGCAACGTGGTGCAGGGGGCACAGGACAATAAGGTCGTTCCGATCCCGGGTGCGGTGATCGATCAACCGCCGCTGGCGCCCACCGCGGACGTCGCGCCGCCGACCGACCGTTGGAAAGGGTTGGCCGAACCGGGCACGGCGCTGGCCCAGGGGCTTGACGCCATTGCGGCACAGGATCCCTCGTTCGATCCGCGGCATTTCCTATCGGGCGCTCGCAGCGCCTATGAGATGATCGTGCAGGCGTTTGCCAATGGCGATCGCCGCGCGCTGAAGGATCTGTTATCGTCCGAGGTTTATGAAAGTTTCGAAGCTGTGATCAGGGATCGCGAAAAGCATGAGCAGAAGACGGAAACGCGATTCGTCTCGATCGACAAGGCGGAACTTGTGGGTGCGGAAACACGGGATCGCTCCGCGCAGCTGACCGTTCGCTTTGTATCGCAGATGATCTCGGTCACCCGCGACAAGGCCGGCACGATTGTCGACGGCAATCCGGATAAGGTCGCCGATATTACCGATGTTTGGACATTTGCCCGCGACACCACCTCACGCGATCCGAACTGGAAGCTGGTTGGCACGGGAAGCGCTCACTGACGCGCGCCGCCTGCGGCAAACCGCCGCCGCGTGTTGTGTGATTGCCGTTGCGTTGGCGACGGTGCCGGTTGCCGCGATTGCCGCCCGTACCATGCACGCGGCGCGTAGTATCCATGGCGCGCGTCCGCTTCTCCCGGATGCCCGTCGTCTGCCATATCCGCGTCTAGCCTGGCCGCTTGAAATCAGCCGGGGCCAATATGTTCCGGTCGGATGGGCCGATATCGCGGGCTGGCGCGAGGACGAGCATCTGCAGGCCTACAAGGCGTTTCGCGTCAGCTGCAGGCCGATCGCCGCGCAGCGAAACCTGCCCGTCGACCCCAAGGCCTTGGGCATTTCGCTGCGCGATCCCTGCCACGCGGCCAAAGCGCTCGATATTTCCGATGGCGCCAAGGCGCGAGCTTTCTTCGAGCAGCATTTTCTGCCGCTGCGAATTTCGCGGCTCGGGGAGGATGACGGCTTCGTCACCGGCTACTACGAGCCGGTTCTCGATGGCTCCCGGACCCAGACCGACGTTTACAACGTCCCGGTCTATCGCCGCCCTTCGAATCTGTTCGT
This sequence comes from Bradyrhizobium sp., assembly GCA_035693465.1. Lineage (GTDB taxonomy): Bacteria > Pseudomonadota > Alphaproteobacteria > Rhizobiales > Xanthobacteraceae > Bradyrhizobium. The sequence continues at coordinate 5,186 of DASSGM010000261.1, forward strand.
CCGCGGCGTCAAACAAAGTGCAAGCGGCTTGCCCAACAAGGGGCAGGTGTTTCGCAAGATCGGCCGCCGCAAGCTCGTGCCCTATTACGACCGCGCCGAGATCGAAGACGGCGCGATTGCCGGCCGAGGCCTCGAAATCTGCTGGCTCAAGGACCAGACCGACTTGCTGTTCACGCAAATTCAGGGCTCGGCGCGGGTCCGCCTCGAGGATGGCACGACCATGCGCATCAATTACGATGCCCATAATGGCTATCCCTATACGCCGGTCGGCCGCATCCTGATCGATCGCGGCATCATCCCCAAAGAGCAGATGTCGATGCAGAAGATCAGGGAGTGGATGGATCAAAACCCTGACGGCGCCAAGGAATTGCGGCGGCAGAACCGGTCGTACGTATTTTTTCGAGAGGTGCAACTCTCCGATAAGGATGAAGCGGTGGGTGCCCAGGGCGTGCCGCTGACGCCGGGTCGATCGATTGCGGTCGACAAGGCGCTGCACGTTTACGGCACGCCGTTTTTTATCGAGGGCGAGTTGCCGATTGCATCGGAACAATCGAAGACGCCGTTTCGCCGGCTGATGATCGCGCAAGACACGGGTTCCGCCATAGTGGGACCTGCGCGCGCCGATCTCTATTTCGGCGCCGGTGCAGATGCCGGACGGGTGTCCGGCCGTCTCCGGCACAATATGCGGTTTGTCATGCTGGTGCCGAAGAGCCTCGATCCGGTGGCGCGAGGCCGCAAAATGCCGCTGCCCGATCCAAGGCCGTCTGAGATAATCGCCAAGCTGTTTCCGCAAACCGATCCTTCGAAGGATCAACAAAAAGATAAGAAGAACGGCGCGAAACCGCCGGAGGCTTCGGTGGCTCCCGGCGCGAAGGATGCTGCCAAGACCGCGGAAGCCGCGAAAAAGCCCGCACCGATAACGGCGCAGCCTTCCGCAGGCGTCGGCCGGGCGTCGTCGGCACAGACGGCTGGCGCAAGTCCGGTGCCGCTGCCGGAAGCGCGGCCCAACATCAAACCGGGCCGTGAGGCGCGCCCGCGTTACATCAGCCGTTATCGCCGCGCACGATGAAACGTCAGCCCTCGACCTCGATCCCGGAATTGCCGCCATCCCCGCGCCGCAAGCGTGCGTTGAGCGAGGAAGAACGCGCGCTGTGGGAGCGGGTTGCGAAAGAGATAAAGCCGCTGCGCAAAAAGCCGCGCTCCGGGGAGGCGGCGGCTGCTTCGGCGGAAGCGACAGCCGCCGCGAAACCAGAAACTCCACCCAAATCACTTCCACCGGGCAAAATGCCGCGGGCAACAGAACCAAAAGCGCCGCCACTGGCGCCGCTTGGGCGCCGCGAGCGCGCGCAGCTTTCACGCGGGCGGAAGCGGATCGATGCCCGGCTCGACCTGCACGGCATGACGCAGACGCGCGCCCACCGCGAGCTGTTCGGTTTCCTGCAACGCGCCCACCGCCATGGCCTGGCATTCGTGCTTGTCATCACCGGCAAAGGCCGCGCGGGAGTTGATCCCGAGCGCGGGGTGCTGCGCCGCCAGGTGCCGCAATGGCTGAGCCTGCCGGAGTTTCGCTCGCTGGTGGTTGGCTTTGAGGAAGCGCATATCGGCCATGGCGGCGAGGGCGCGCTCTACGTGCGTATCAGGCGATCGAAACTGTAGACCGCTTAGAACGGCCTCACGATCCCGACGCGGGGGATCAGGGTAACGATCCAGCCGAAGAGTATGGTCCTTGGATCATTCGTTGAGATCAGCGTCACGTCCTTTGAGCTTGGCAGGGTTTTTACCGCATGCAAGATCAGGAACGTGCAGACCGCCCAGTTCGAGATCCATCGCGAATAATCGAACACGATCGCAAACATGATGAGACAGGCGAGGCTCACAGCGACTATGCCGGCGATGACGACGCGGCGATGCGAGTCCTCCGTAAGCGACTCGATCAAGCTGACGAAGTATCTCCACAGGGGGGCGTGCAGCCAGATCAACAGCGCGAACACGGGAATACCCAGCAGGTTCGACGGCACGCGATCCCAGGTATCGTGAACCTCCCGAGAAAGCGGCCGATACCAGATATAACTGAAGCTCAAGACACTGGTCTGCGTGGGGGCGGCCATGCGGCTTTGCAGATATTGGACGAAGTCCGCCTCGGATCCCGCCGGTGATCCCCAGAATTGTGCGGCAACGAACAGCACGCCGATGCACGCGATCGCGGCTGTTCCGACGGTCGCATTTTGCCGGCTAAAGCCTTGCACGAGATAATAACGCAGCACCACGATGACCACGATGGTCGGCACATACATCAGGAAGTGGATGTGGTGGATCAGGATCAGGATCATCGACGCAAGGGCTGCGAGCAGCACGAAAACAATCGAACGCGCCGGGACCAGCAGCAGGCAGATCGCAAACGCACAGCCGTAGATGTCGAAATGCCCCAGCGTATGCATGAAATTTTTCAGAAAGAATGGCGAGCCGGCCATGAACACGAACAGCGGCATATGCGCATCGTCGAAGCCAAAAGTTCGACGAAACAGCTTTATGAAGAGGCCGAGCGTGATGAGCCAGACGGCGCCGCTCAGCGCGAACTCCAGCCACTCCGGTACTTTCGAAAAGAACAGCGATACCACCGCGCCGATCAGTGCGCGTTTCGTAAACCCAAAATGATAATCGACCAAAAGATGGATGTAGGGGACATAAGGCTCGCGCGTGATCTTGTAGAGAAAGACCCCTGTCAGAACGGCGGCATTGACGGCAAGCATCAGGCGCCAGGGGTTTTCCCGCACACGCAGATTCATTCGGCACCGGAAGATACCAGGTAAATCAGGCGCGAACTATCACATGATGGAGGCGCCCCGCGCAACGCACCATTGATCCCGATGTCATCCGCAACTCTCGACGTCGTCGACGTCGCCAGGACAATTACAGGATAAACCGGCTCAGATCAGCGTTCTTGGCGAGATCACCGACATGCTTCTGCACGTAGTCGGCATCGATCTGAATGGTTTCGCCGTGGCGATCCGGCGCGGCAAACGAGATCTCGTCGAGCACGCGTTCCATCACCGTCTGCAATCGCCGGGCGCCGATATTTTCCACCGTGGAATTGACGGCGACGGCCACATCCGCGAGCGCGTCGACCGCGCTGTCGGTAATGTCCAGCGTGACGCCTTCGGTCTTCATCAACGCGACATATTGCTTGATTAGTGATGCTTCGGGCTCGGTCAGAATGCGGCGTAGGTCGTCCCGCGTCAGCGCTTCCAGCTCGACCCGGATCGGCAGCCGGCCCTGCAACTCCGGCAACAAATCCGAAGGCTTTGCGATATGAAACGCGCCCGAGGCGATGAACAGGACATGGTCGGTTTTGACGGTGCCATGCTTGGTCGAGACCGTGGTGCCTTCGATCAGCGGCAATAGATCGCGTTGCACGCCTTCGCGCGAGACGTCGCCGCCGACGCGGCCGTCGCGCACGCAAATCTTGTCGATCTCGTCGAGGAACACGATGCCGTTATTCTCGACCGCATGGATCGATTCCTGCACCAGTTGATCGGTGTCCAAGAGCTTGTCGGACTCCTCGTTGACCAGAAGCTCGTGGGAATCCTCTACCGTCAGGCGGCGGGTTTTTGTGCGCCCGCCTAATTTGCCGAAGATATCGCCGATCGAGATCGCGCCCATCTGGGCGCCGGGCATGCCGGGAATTTCAAACATCGGCATTCCACCCGAGGATTGCGTCTCGATCTCGATTTCCTTGTCGTTGAGTTCGCCGGCGCGCAGTTTCTTGCGAAACGAATCTCGGGTGGTGGCGCTGGAATTGGCGCCGACCAGGGCATCGAGCACGCGGTCCTCGGCGGCAAGCTGGGCACGAGCCTGCACGTCCTTGCGCTTGCGCTCGCGTGTTTGGGCGATCGCAACCTCGACCAGATCCCGGACGATCTGCTCGACGTCGCGGCCGACATAGCCGACTTCGGTGAATTTGGTGGCTTCGACCTTGATGAATGGCGCGCCCGCGAGTTTCGCCAGCCGCCGCGCGATCTCGGTCTTGCCGACGCCGGTCGGCCCGATCATCAGGATGTTTTTCGGCAGCACTTCCTCGCGCAAAGAGCCCGTGAGTTGCAGCCGCCGCCAGCGGTTGCGCAGGGCGATGGAAACCGCCCGCTTGGCGTCGGTCTGCCCGACGATGTAGCGATCGAGTTCGGAAACGATTTCACGGGGAGAAAAGTCTGTCATGGCGTCTAGGTAAGTTCAAAATGCTGCCGGTACAAGCGGCATCAAATGATCGGCGGCCCTGCTTGCCAGTGCTTGATCGCCTCAAAGGGGTGAATCAGCATAAGGATGTTCAGGGTCAGATTATCGCGGATGTGAAGCGCCATCACGAGTTCAACCAAGACGGCGAGGGCGACGGTCAACCCAACCGGAAGCTTTCTCGCCAGCAAGAATCCCGCCACCATGAAGAGCGTGTCAGAGATCGAGTTGACGATGGTGTCGCCAAAATAATCCAGCGATACCGTGCCGGTGCGGTATCGCTCGATGATCCAGCTGGAATTTTCAACGATCTCCCAGCCGCCTTCGATCAGCATCGCGGCGATCAGACGTGCCTGCCATGGCGCGCTCGGCAGCAGCAGCCAGGCCGCGCCATAGAACAGAAAACCGTGCAGGATGTGGGAAAGCGAGTACCAGTCGGCGATATGCTGCGAATTTTCCGAGCTCTGCACCACGCCGTGCCATAGCTTCACGTAACCGCAGGCGCAGATCGGCAAGCGTCCCATTGCAAACAGGATCGATGCCTGAAGGACGAGGAGGCCGGCCGCGATCAGCAACCATTGCCGCGTTGAAAGAACCGTCGCCGGAACGGTGCGCTCGAGCGTCATGGGTTGCAGACCATCAGCAGGGCGGTGCCATCAGGCGTTTCGACCAGACGATCGCGGCGAAATCCGGCCTTCTCATAGGCGCGTATGGCGCGCGCATTGGCCGGGTCGGGATCGGTGATGACCCGCGCCGCTCCGGCGGCCAACAGCCGATCAACAAAGCTACCGATGAATGCCGAGCCATGACCGCGATCTATCATGTCTCGTTCGCCGATGAACTGGTCGATGCCCCGGGTGCCCCTGGGATGAACGCCCAATCCGTTATCCGGCCAAACCTCCGGATTGTAACACTGCAAATATCCAAAGGGCCGCTCATCCGTCGCCACAATGAATTGGTCCATCGCCTCGACCTCGAGGTCGCCGCTGACAATCTCGAATTGCTGGTAAGTATCGCCCCACCACTGCATCACGTGCGGCTCCGCCAGCCAGCGCTTCACCAGCGGCAAATCGGCCTCGGACATTGGACGAAACACATAGGCGGGGTGCGCCATCGATTAGCTCTGCAAGGTCTCGATGGTCACATTGCGGTTGGTAAAAACGCAAATGTCGGCGGCGATATCAAGCGACCGGCGCACGATGGCCTCCGCATCCTTGTCGGAATCGACCAGGGCGCGGGCGGCCGCCAGAGCGTAGTTGCCGCCGGAGCCGATCGCCATGACGCCGGCTTCCGGCTCGAGCACGTCACCGGTGCCGGTCAGGACCAGCGAGACATCCTTGTCGGCGACGATCATCATCGCCTCCAGCCGGCGTAGATAGCGGTCGGTGCGCCAGTCCTTGGCGAGCTCGACCGCCGCGCGGGTCAATTGCCCCGGATATTGCTCGAGTTTGCTTTCCAGCCGTTCGAACAGCGTGAAGGCGTCCGCGGTGGCGCCCGCAAAACCGCCGATGACGTCGCCCTTGCCGAGCTTGCGGACCTTCTTGGCGTTGGCTTTGATGACGGTCTGGCCGATCGACACTTGGCCATCGCCCCCGATTACCACCTTGCCGCCCTTGCGGACCGTCAAAATCGTCGTGCCGTGCCAGACCGGCGACTGGGGCTGTGATGCTTGCATGGGGTACCTCGCGTTCGGCCAAACTTAGGGACTGGCGCGCCGGGTTACAATCGGTGTGGTTTGGGATCGGAATCCGGTCACCATAGGCCGAACTTCAGCCTTTCGCGGGCCATCCCGCAGTAGCGAAGGCAGGACGGGCCTGTTAAAAGAGCCGCGTTTTCGGCTATGGGAAGCATGTTTCATGCGCACGGCGACCATCAAGCGCAAGACCAAGGAGACCGACATCGAGGTCAGCGTGAACCTCGACGGAACCGGCGTGGCCAACGTCGCGACCGGCATCGGCTTCTTCGACCATATGCTCGATCTCCTGGCGCGGCATTCGCGCATTGACGTCGCTGTGAAGGCGGTTGGCGACCTTCACATCGATCACCATCACACCACCGAAGATGTCGGCATCGCGCTCGGACAAGCGGTCAAGCAGGCGCTCGGCACTATGGCCGGCATCACCCGCTATGCCAGTATCCATATGCCGATGGATGAGACGCTATCGCGCGTCGTGATCGACATTTCGGGGCGGCCGGTGCTGGTGTTCAAGGTGGAGTTTCCGCGCGACAAGGTAGGCAGCTTCGATACCGAACTGGTTCGCGAATGGTTTAACGCCTTTGCGATCAATGCCGGGGTGACTTTGCACGTCGAAACCCTATATGGCGAGAACAGCCATCACATCGCCGAATCCTGTTTCAAGGGTCTGGCGAGGGCGCTGCGCGCGGCGGTCGCGATCGATCCGCGTGCCGCGGGCGAAGTGCCATCCACCAAGGGTCGGCTCGGCGGCTGAATCCTTAGTTCTCGGCGGAGAGTGACGATGCCGGTCTACACAGTTCATGCTCCGGTGACCAACGGTGCGGGGATCGCTGCGGCCGACCGATTTGCCTTTGTCCGCGACGGGTTTCATTTCTGGGCCGCCGTTTTCGGCCCGCTGTGGCTTGTCTGGCATCGCCTATGGCTGGCGACGATCGGCTGGATCATCCTTGCGCTCGCGATCAACGTCGGATTGGCGAGACTCGGCGCCGGCGGCACCGCGATCTTTTGGGTGGATGTGTTGCTCGCGCTGCTGATGGGATTTGAAGCGTCGAGCATCCGGCGCTGGACCTTGTCGCGGGGCAACTGGCGCCAGTTCGACATTGTGGTGGCCCGAAATTGGGAGGCGGCGGAACGGCGCTTTTTCGATCGCTGGGCCGCCAATCAGCGCGTTCTCAACGACCAAACCGCGGTCGACCGCGGCGCGCCACCGCCGACGCGGGATACTCCCGGCCAGGCTTTCTCGCGGCCGCCGCCGCTGCCTCGAAATGAAATCATCGGATTGTTTCCGGAACCTGGAGCGTCGCGGTGAGCGTTGCCATCATCGATTATGGCTCCGGCAATCTGCACTCCGCCGCGAAAGCATTTGAGCGTGCGGCGCGGAGCATGGAGACTCCCGAAAAGATCGTGGTGACCCGCGATCCTGAAACGGTCTATCGGGCCGACCGCATTGTGTTGCCCGGCGTCGGCGCATTCGCCGATTGCCGCAGGGGTCTCGACGCGCTTGACGGCATGATCGAGGCGATGACCGAGGCGGTGCGAACCAAGGCGCGGCCGTTCTTCGGCATTTGCGTCGGGATGCAGTTGATGGCGACCCGCGGCAAGGAGCACGTTACCACCGACGGCTTCAACTGGATCGAAGGCGATGTCGAAAGGATTTCGCCGCGCGAGCAGAATTTGAAAATTCCGCACATGGGCTGGAATACGCTCGATATGATCCGTGAGCACCCGGTGCTGGAGCGTTTGCCGCTGGGCCCGAAAGGCCGCCACGCCTACTTCGTGCACTCCTATCACCTAAATGCCGTCAACGAGGCCGATGTGCTGGCGCGCGCGGATTACGGCGGCCCGGTGACGGCGATCGTCGGCAAGGACACCGCCGTCGGCACCCAGTTTCACCCCGAGAAGAGCCAGCGTTTTGGGCTGGCTTTGATTTCGAACTTTTTGAAATGGAGGCCGTGATGAAAACCTTCTCACCCGGTCTCCGCCCTCCCCGGCCGTCCCCCGCAAGGGGGCAGCAGGCTGGCTGCGCTCCATGATCCTGTTTCCCGCCATCGACCTGAAGAATGGCCAGTGCGTGCGGCTCGAACAGGGCGACATGGCGCGCGCAACCGTGTTCAACCTCGATCCCGCGGCGCAGGCGCGAAGCTTTGCCGCGCAGGGGTTTGAATATCTGCACGTGGTCGATCTCGACGGCGCCTTTGCCGGCAAGCCGATGAACGCCCATGCGGTCGAGGCGATGCTGAAAGCAGTCTCGATTCCGCTGCAGCTTGGCGGCGGCATCCGCGATCTGAAGACGGTTGAAGCCTGGCTGGCAAAAGGCATTGCGCGGGTGATTATCGCCACGGCGGCGGTGCGCGATCCCGAGTTGGTGAAGGGCGCTGCGAAGAAGTTCCCCGGCCGCGTTGCGGTAGGTCTCGATGCACGCGACGGCAAGGTCGCGGTCGAAGGCTGGGCGGAGACTTCGGAGATCAGCGCGCTCGAAATCGCGCAGCGGTTCGAGGATGCCGGCGTCGCCGCGATCATCTTCACCGATATTGCCCGCGACGGCCTCCTGAAAGGCCTCAATCTCGATGCCACCATCGCACTGGCCGAGCGCATCTCGATGCCGGTGATCGCGTCGGGGGGCTTGGCCTCGATCGAGGATGTAAAAGCGCTGCTGGCGCCGCGCGCCAGGAAACTGGCGGGCGCGATCGCCGGCCGCGCGCTCTATGACGGCCGCCTCGATCCGGCCACGGCGCTGGCCTTGATCCGCAGCGCCCGCGCCGCGGCCTAGGAGTTTTTTGGATGTTCAAGGTTCGCGTGATCCCCTGTCTTGACGTCAAGGACGGCCGGGTGGTCAAGGGCGTCAACTTTGTCGATTTGCGCGATGCCGGCGATCCGGTCGAAGCGGCCATTGCCTATGACGCCGCCGGCGCGGATGAATTATGCTTTCTCGACATTACGGCGACGCATGAAAATCGCGGCATCATGCTGGATGTGGTACGGCGCACCGCGGAGGCCTGTTTCATGCCGCTGACGGTCGGCGGCGGCGTGCGCAGCATCGAAGATATCAAGACGCTATTGCGGTCCGGCGCCGACAAGGTTTCGATCAATAGCGCCGCGGTCAGCCGGCGTGAATTCGTCAAGGAAGCGGCGGAGAAATTCGGCGATCAATGCATCGTGGTCGCGATCGACGCCAAGCGCGCCCAGCGCGGCGGCGGTTCGGAGCGATGGGAAGTCTTCACCCATGGCGGGCGCAACTCCACCGGAATCGATGCGGTGGAATATGCCCAGGAGGTCGTCTCGCTCGGCGCCGGCGAAATCCTGCTGACCTCGATGGACCGCGACGGCACAAGGCAGGGTTTTGACATTCCGCTCACCCGGGCGGTGGCGGACAGCGTTCCGGTCCCGGTGATCGCCTCCGGCGGCGTCGGCAACCTCGATCACCTGGTCGAGGGCATTCACGAAGGACATGCAACCGCGGTGCTGGCGGCGTCGATCTTCCACTTCGGCGAATTTACCATCCGGCAGGCCAAGGAGCACATGGTCCGGGCTGGGCTGCCGATGCGGCTCGATCCTTGACGACTCCCGGCCACAGAAGTGCTAAATCCCAAGGGGACGGGCAGCGTCCCGTCCCTGCGGGTGCGCGAGAGTTGAGTTGATGTCGCGTTTTACGATCCATGATCTCGCCGCCACCATCGACGCCCGCGCGGCCTCGGGCGGAGAGGCGTCCTATACGCGCAAACTGCTGGACAAGGGTGCGGAGCATTGCGCCAAGAAGCTTGGCGAGGAAGCGGTGGAGACGGTCATCGCCGCGATCGAGGACGATCGCGACCATTTGATTGCCGAAAGCGCCGACTTGCTGTTCCACCTGCTGGTGCTGTTGAAATCGCGCGGTGTCAGGCTTGAGGATGTCGAGGCGGCGCTCGCGCAACGAACCCCGATGTCCGGACTGGAAGAGAAAGCGTCGCGCAGGCGCGACTAGAATTTGAGAGACGGCGACATGGATATCCGCGCTCCCGAACAGAGATACAACCCTTACCGCATCTTCTCGCGGGAGCAGTGGGCGGCGCTGCGCAACGACACGCCGATGACGCTCGAGCCCGGCGAGTTCGACCGCCTGCGCTCGTTGCACGACCGCCTCGACATCAGGGAGGTCGAGGAAATCTATCTTCCGCTGTCGCGCTTGTTGTCGATCTATGTCGATGCCGCGCAGCGGCTTTATTATGCGCAGCGCCAGTTCCTCGGTATCCGCGACCGCAAGGTCCCCTACATCATCGGCATCGCAGGCTCGGTTGCGGGCGGCAAGTCGACCACGGCGCGCGTGCTGCAGGCGCTGCTGGTACGATGGTCGCCGCGACCCAAGGTCGATCTGGTGACAACCGACGGCTTCCTCCATCCGAACGCGGTGCTCGAACGGTTGGGGTTGATCCAGAAGAAGGGTTTCCCGGCTAGCTACGATCTGCCGTTGTTGCTGTCGTTCTTAAGCGACATCAAGTCCGGACGGAGGGGGGTCCGCGCGCCGGTCTATTCGCATTTGAGCTGGGACATCGTTCCGAACCAATGGCAAGAGGTCGACCAGCCCGACATTCTGATCGTCGAGGGCGTCAATGTCCTGCAGACCGGCCCGTTGCCGCAGCACGGCAAGGCGGTGCCCGTGGTCTCCGACTTTTTCGACTTCTCTGTTTATATCGACGCCGACGAGGCAGTGCTGCGCGAATGGTACGTGCAGCGCTGGCTGACGCTGCGCGACACCGCGTTCCACGATCCGAGGTCCTACTTCCATCGTTATGCGCTGCTGTCGGACGAAGAGGCGATCGCCACCGCAACCGCGATCTGGGAGCGCACCAACCTCGCCAATCTCGAGGAAAACATCCTGCCGACGCGGCCGCGCGCGACGCTGATCCTCAAGAAGGGCGCCGATCACGTCATCGAGACAGTGGCGCTGCGGCGGCTTTAGCGCTCGAATCACGCCGTAAGATGCCGCGAGGCGATCAGCCCGGCGAGCGCGTCGGCGAGCTTCTCGCGATCGAGCGGCTTGATCAAAAAGCCGTCCATTCCAGCCTCAAAACAGGCATAGCGATCCTCCACCAGCGTGTTCGCTGTCAGCGCGAGGATCGGCGTCTGGCGGCCCGGCTGGCCGGCCTCCAGGCTACGGATGCGCCTGGTGGTTTCGATGCCGTCGAGTTGCGGCATCTGGATGTCCATGAGAACGAGATCGTAGGGAGTGCCGGCGGATTTGGCTGCGAGCCACGATTGTAGCGCCTCCTCGCCATTGGTGGTGATGACGGCATGATGCCCTGACCGGGTCAAAAGCGAGCGCATCAAAAGCGCGTTGATCTCGTTGTCTTCCGCCACCAGGATCGAGAGG
>DASSGM010000262.1:0-6490 GCA_035693465.1 Bradyrhizobium sp.
TTTTGCACGCAGTGCCTTGTCGTCGCGCAAATATGGCAGCAGAGATTCATAACCCTTCGGCACGTTGAAATAGACGGTCGGCGAAATCTCGCGGAGATTGCGCACGGTTTCCTCGATGCCGCCGGGCATCGGCTTGCCCGCATCGAGATACATCGAGCCGCCGTTGTAAAGCGTCAGCCCGATATTGTGATTGCCGCCAAAAGTGTGATTCCACGGCAGCCAGTCGACGATGACGGGCGGTTCGTCCTTGAGGAAGGCCAGCGTCTGGCGCAGCATCACCTGATTGGCGCAGATCATCCGCTGGGTATTGATCACCGCTTTCGGATTGCCGGTCGAGCCTGAGGTCAGCAGGAATTTTGCTGTTGTATCCGGGCCGATCGCGTCATGGGCGGCATCGAGGCCGGGATGCTCCGGTGTCGCCAGCAAATCGCTGAGCCTTGTCAGCTTGCGGCCGGGCACGTCGCCGCGCGAAGCGACGATTTCGATGTCGGCCGCAACATTGGCGGAGAGCGCATCGGCGAACTTCGTCGCATCGTCGGCAAAGACGAGGCCAGGCGTCAATAGCTTCATCACAAAGCCGAGCTTGCCGTAATCCCTGGAGATCAGCGAATAGGCCGGCGATACCGGACAGAACGGAATTCCCGCATAGAGCGCACCGAAGGCCAGCAGCGCGTGATCGATCGAATTGCCCGAGAGAATGACGATCGGCTTGTCGGCGGAGAGACCGCGCGCGAGCAAGCCTGAGGCGATATGCCGGCTCGAGACCAATAGTTTTGCGTAGCTGATCTGCCGCCACAAGCCGCCCGTATCGCGCTCCGCCATGAAGATGCGGTTCGGCTCCGCCTTGGCCCAATGGTGCAGTCGGTCGGTGATCCGATCCGGATATTCGCAGAGCGCCATTTTCGGGCGCAAATAAATGGTGCCGTCATCGCGGCGATCGACAGATACCGCGGGATCGCCGAACGAGATCGGGCGCAGCGGCGCGTCGCTGCTCGTGGGGACGGACATGTTGGGCATTGCGCTCATGTCAGGCGGGCTTCACCTTGGCGGTCTTGCGATCGAGAAAGGCGCGGATGCGAAGTTTTGCTTCCTTGTCGCTTTGCGCCACGGTAGCCATCAGCGACTCCATCAAGAGGCCGGTCTGCGGATTGGCCTCCGCAATCATCGGCAGCGCCTGCAGCACGGCAAAATTCGTCAACGGCGCGTTGTTCGCAACCTTGGTGGCGAGTTCCACCGCCTTGTTCAGCGCGTTGCCTTCCTCGGTAAGGTACTGCGCAAAGCCGTAGGACGCACCCTCGATCGCAGAGTAAACTCGCCCGGTCAGCATCATGTCGGTCATCCGGGCGACCCCGATCAGGCGCGGCAGCCGCACCGATCCGCCGCCACCGACGAAAATGCCGCGCTGGCCTTCGGGCAGCGCGAAATAGGCCGATGGCTCGGCAACGCGGATATGCGCGGCGCAGGCAAGCTCCAGGCCGCCGCCGATCACGGCGCCCTTGAGCGCGGCGATCACCGGCACGCGGCAATACTGAATCCGGTCGAATCCACGGTGCCACATCTGCGAATGCCGCAAGCCTTCGGTGGCGTCGTGCTCGGTCAGTTCCGACAGGTCGAGGCCGGAGGAGAAATGATCGCCGATGCCGTGGATCACGATCGCGCCGATTCCGTCCGGGATGTTCGAGAAGCAGTCCTGGATTGCGAGGATGATACCGTCGTTCAGCGCATTGCGCTTGGCTGGGCGGTTGAGGCCCACGGTCATGACGGCGCCGATTTGCTCGAGCTTGAGCAGCGCAGATTGATCCGAAGTCGCGGCGGCAGCGGCGTTTCCCATTGATGCATTATGCCTTGTGATAATAGTTATACTATATAACTAATTTGGGCAGAGTCAATCAATAAGCTTCAGGCGTCGTCCCCGCGAAAGCGGGGACCCATAACCACCGCCGTTCATGGTTGCAGACACCATCAGCCATTGTGCCCAAAATTGAAGCCGCGGAGTATGGGTCCCCGCTTTCGCGGGGACGACATAGACGACTCACAACACCTGGTGCACGTCGATCTCGACGCGGTCGGGATATCTCGCACCGACGCCGACGAACAGGTTCTCCATCAGCCAGCGATATTTTTCGGCGCCGGTTTCGAATTTCGGCGCCGAGCGAAAATAGATCAGCGCGGGATCGACAATCTCGCCCCTGGCGATCCGGTCCAGCATCTCTTTCGGACCGAAGCGGATGCCGACATTCTCGATGTAGACGATGGCGCCGTCGTCCATCTCAAAGGCGTATTTTGCCTCCAGTTCGGTAAAGCCGTTCGGACGAATGGTCTGGAAGTCCGCACCATGCGGAAGGATCCTGCCCTTGATGCCGTCGCCGCGCACCTCGCCGCCGAGGATTGGAATGATCCGCCTGAGCCCATAGCCGAAATCACCGGCGACGATCGGGGCGCCGATCAGAATCGCGAGGCTGAAGACATATTTGGTCTGAAGCACGGGTGCCATGGATCGTCGCAACTTTCTCGTTTCGGGCAAGGCGTTTAGTGAACCATCATGCGTTGCGGCAGCCAGGTTGCCAGCAACGGAAAGGCGATCAAGATCACCAGCCGAATCAGGTCCGTCACCACGAACGGGATCACGCCCCTGAAAATCGTCGCAAACGACACGTCCTTGACCACGCTTTTGATGACGAAGACGTTCATTCCGACCGGTGGATGGATCAGGCCGAGTTCTACCGTCATCACGATGATCACGCCAAACCAGATCGGATCGAAGCCGAGATGGGAAATTACCGGAAAGATGATCGGCACCGTCAAGATGATCATGGCCATCGCATCCATCAGGCAGCCGAGCACCAGATACATCACCATGATAAGGGCGAGCACGCCGTAGCTGCCGAGACCGAGGCCGGTGAGAAATTCGGTGACCTTTTGCGGGGTTTGCGTCACCGTGAGGAAATACCCGAAGATCAACGCGCCGATCAGCACCGTAAACACCGCGGCAGCGGTACGGGTGGCCTGCAGCAGTGCGGCGAGGATCTTGTCCTTGTCCAGCCGTCCGGTGAGCACGCCGATCAGGAACGCGCCGCACGCGCCGACGCCGCCGGCTTCGGTCGGGGTGAAGCGCGGCAGGAAAGGCAGGCCGTAAAGCCCGCCAATGACAAAGATGAACAGCAGCACCGGCGCCCAGATATCCTTGAGGCCGGCAAACCGTTCGCGCCATGTGGTGTGCGTACCCTTCGGCAGGAAGCCCGGCCGGAAATAGCCGATCAACGCGATGGTCATCATGTACATCGTCATCGCGAGCAGGCCGGGAATGATGCCGGCGATGAACAGCTTGCCGATGTCCTGCTCGGTGATGATGCCGTAGACCGCGAGCACCGTCGACGGCGGCAGCATGGCGCCGAGCGTGCCGCCGGCGGCGATCACGCCGGTGGCGAAGGATTGCGGATAGCCGAACCGGCGCATTTCCGGATAGGCCACGGCTGAAAACGTCGCGGCGGTCGCCACCGACGAGCCGCAGATCGCGGCAAAGCCGCCGCAAGCCGCAACCGTGGCAATGCCCAGGCCCCCCCGCAAATGGCCGACAAAGCCGTTGGCGGCGCGGAACAGTTCGCGACTCATGCCGGAATTGCTGACGAAAGTCCCCATCAGCAAGAACATCGGAATCACGCCGAAGGTATAGTCGGTCACGGTGCGCATCGAGGTCTGGCCGACCATTTTGAGCGCCGCGGAGCCGCTGACCAGATAACTGAAGCCACAGACGCCGACGAGCCCCATCGCCATCCCAACCGGCACGCGCAACAGCATCAAAGCAAACAGCGCGATAAAGCCCAGGACGGCGACAGCGTCGGTGCTCATGCAACCCTACTCCACCGGCTTGATCCTGGGATCGTGCATCAGCTCCGGATAGAAAATCAGCCGGTAGGTGCGGATCGCGATCAACAGCACCGCGGAGACGTCGCCGGCCCATGCAACCGCGAAAAACGGCCACGCCGGCATGTGCAAATCGAAGGTGAGGACATTGTCGTTATAGGTACCGCGGACCTTGTCAAACAGCGTCCAGGTCTGCACCGTCACGACGAACAGCAGCACTAGCGTTGCAAACACGTCGATCATGCGCTGGTATTTCGGACCGACATTGGCCCAGACCAGATCCACCGTGATGTGTCCGCCGCGATAGCTGGTGGCGGCGATGCCCCAGAAGATCAAGATCCCAAGCAGCATGCGCCCGATATCGAAGGAATCCGGGATCGTATAGTTGAGGGTGTTGCGTAACAGCACCGCGATGAAAATGTTGGCGGCAACAATGCCGACAATTCCGGCCGCGATCCATTCGATCGTGTCGATGAAACGATCCATCGAGGCGCGCATGTCCGCTCCGCACGGCTTTGGGACTGCAGGAGAACGCGGCGGCAGGAGAATCCCGCCGTAGCGGTACCTGGCAAGTTGTTACTGCGTCAAGGCGTGATATTGGGCGAGAGAAGCACGAAGTTCGGCCAACGCTGCGTCCGGGTCGATACCGGACTTCTTGACGCCCTCGGCCCAGGTCTTGACCAGTGGCTCGGAGGCTTTCTTCCAAAGCGCCGTCTGCTCCGGCGTCAGTCCGTAGACTTCGTGACCTTGCTCCGCCTTCACCTTGTCGACCCCGGCGTCCTCGAACTTGCCCCAGGGTTCACCGACGCGGCCGGCGGCCTCGGTGTTGCAGTTGTCGTCGATCGCCTTTTTCTGCCGGTCCGACATCTGGTTGTATTTGTCCTTGTTGATCACAAAGGCGAATGTCGTGACGTAGAGCGGCGCCTCCAGGTGATACTTCGTCACCTTGTCGATGCCGAACAGCACCACCGATCCCCACGGGAAGGTGACGGCGTCGGCCACGCCGCGCTCGATGATGTCGCGGACTTCGGGTGCCGAAGACTGGACGTTGGTGCCGCCGAGCTGGGTCACGAAATTCGCCATGGTGGCGTGGGCGGGACGGATCTTCATGCCCTTGATGTCATCCGGGATCATTATTTTCTTGGTACGCGAATGGAACGAGGAGGGCGAATGGATGAACGCCAGGCAGAACTTGACGTCCTTCATCTCCTTCTCGGCATATTTCCGGTACCAGGCGTCGAGGGCCATCGAGCCGCCCTTGGCGTCGGACATCAGGAATGGCAGCTCGCCGGCGCCGATAATCGGGAAACGGCCGGGCTGGTAGCCCGGATTGACGTAGGTAACGTCGGCGATGCCGTCGCGCGCCATATCGTAATGGTCGAACGCCTTGCCGAGCTGCTGTGCCGGGTAAACCTTGTATTTGATGGTACCGCCGGAGGCTTTTTCGACCGCGGCGCCCCAGTCTTCCAGCGCCTTTTGCAGCGGGTGCGACGCCGGTACCCAATGCGAGATTTTCAGCTCGAAGGTCTTTTCCTGCGCCAACGCAGGCGTCACAGCGGCGGCCAGCAGCAACGCCAACAACGTCTTCCTCATCGACAACGTCTCCCGTTATAACATTAGGGCTTCAATGGCCCTTTGCGCGCATTGTTATATGATATAATTGTCATTGCAAGAACTTGCGGCGACATCAGCAGCGGCTACGGTCAAGCCCATAATAATCACGGGAGCAAATATTGCGGACAAAAGTGGCAATCATTGGCGCGGGGCCGGCGGGATTGCTGCTGGGACAATTGCTTCGCACCTACGGGATCGATAACGTCATCCTTGAACGCCAGACGCCGGACTATGTGCTCGGCCGCATCCGCGCCGGCCTTCTGGAAGAGGGAACGGTAGCTCTGCTCGATGAAGTGGGTGCCGGCGAGCGCGCGCACCGCGAGGGCCTGGTCCATCATGGCATCGAGCTCTCCTTCGGCGGCGCGCGCCATCGCATCGACATGACGGCCGCCACCGGCAAGACGGTGATGATTTACGGCCAGACAGAAGTGACGCTCGATTTGATGAATGCGCGCCGCGCCGCCGGTCTCACCACGATCTATCAAGCCGACGACGTCAAGCCGCATGATTTCGACACCGATCATCCGCGCGTATCCTACGTCAAGGACGGCGTCGGTCACGAGATCGCCTGCGATTTCATCGCCGGCTGCGACGGCCAACACGGCGTCAGCCGCGCCAGCGTCCCGCGAGCAGCCGTCCAGACATTCGAGCGGATCTATCCGTTCGGCTGGCTCGGGATTTTGTCGGAGACGCCGCCGGTCAGCCACGAATTGATCTACACCAACCATGAAAGAGGTTTCGCGCTTTGCACCATGCGGTCAATGCATCGCAGCCGCTATTACCTGCAGTGCCCGCTCGACAATCATATCGATCAATGGCCGGACGAAAGATTCTGGGATGAATTGAAGCGGCGGCTGGACCGGAAGGCGGTCGACAACCTCGTCACCGGGCCCTCGATCGAAAAGAGCATCGCGCCGCTGCGCAGCTTTGTCGCCGAGCCGATGCGGTTCGGCCGGATGTTTCTAGCCGGCGACGCCGCCCACAACGTGCCGCCGACCGGCGCCAAGGGCCT
>DASSGM010000263.1:0-19242 GCA_035693465.1 Bradyrhizobium sp.
TCGCTGCGGATTACCGACCTGTCGGGGCGAATCGGCGGCGAGGAGTTCGCGGCATTGCTGACCTGTTCGCTGGACGAAGCGGTGGTCGTGGCCGAGCGCGTGCGCGAAGCATTTGCCAATTCGGGAATCGCGGTCGAGGACGGACCGGTCGATACCACCGTCTCTATCGGCGTCGCCGGCGGACCGGCAGGCACCGAGCTGGAGGTATTGCTCGCGGCCGCCGATGCTGCGCTCTATCAGGCCAAGCGCGGCGGCCGCAATCGCGTCGAGGCCTCCGAGGAGCTGCCACTGTCGCTGGAAAACTGGCGGCGAAAGACCGCAGCGACCGCGCGTCGGCCGCAACTGCAGCCCGGTGTTGCCCAGCAAGCGTAGGTCGCTCCCGTCAGGTGACGACAGTAACCCGCCGTTTACCATTCGATCGATATCTTGCTGGCCATGGAAACGACCCGCAATTCGGATTCCCACGCCGCCCTGTTATCGCTTGAGGCCAAGGCAGTATCGGCGCGCGGCGGGTTTGCCTGCATGTTCTCCACCTCGGACGAATACGAGACGGCGCTGATCTCGGAACGGCGCGCCGAAGGGCGCTATGATCGGCGACGAAGCCGCTGGCCAGCGGTGATATTTGTTGGCGGTGCGCTGATGGTCGCCGGTACGGTGCTGCTGTTGAACTGACTTGGCATGGATGGCCGATACCGGGGCGCTGCCAGGCGCCTTTTTCTTTTGCCGGCAAGTGGGCTAGAGACGTGAATTCCCACAGAAAGGCCCCACCCCAATGATCACCGAAATCGCACAGATCGACGTTAAGCCTGGCTCCGAGAAGGAGTTTGAAGCGGCGGTCGCCAAGGCGCGTCCGCTGTTCCTGCGCGCCAAGGGCGGCAAGGGTTTTGAACTGCACAAGTCAATCGAGAAGCCGTCACGCTACAGGCTATTGGCAAAGTGGGAGACGCTGGAAAATCACACCGTCGATTTCAGGGGTTCGGAGGACTTCACGGCGTGGCGCGGGCTGGTCGGGCAGTATTTCGCCTCGCCGCCCGAGGTCGAACACACCCAAACGGTACTGACCTCTGGCTGAACGCGCGTCAGCGATGTGAGCCCTCAGGCCGCCACCGCCTCGGGCGAGGCGTCGTCTGCCTTGAAATAGTCGATCACAACTTTTGCGATCGCTATCAACGGCAGGGCAAGCGCCAGCCCCCAGATACCGAACACCACACCGAGCAGGATCTGGAATGCAAATAGAGTGGCGGGGGGAATATCGAGCGCCTGACGCTGGACAATCGGTGTGAGGATATAGCTTTCAAGCGCGTGAACGCCAAGGAAAAGCACGAACGCGCTGGCCGCGGCAACCCAACCCGACGCGAGGCTTGCAAGCACCACGATCAGCCCGCCAAGCAGCGCACCCACCGTTGGAATGAAGGCAAGCAGGCCGGCCTGGATGCCCAGGATGAACGAGCTGGGGATGCCGATGATCGCGAGGCCGATCCAGGTTACGAAAAAGACCGCGAACATGGTGATGATCTGCGCCATCAGCCAGCGCTCCAGCGTTTCGCCGATCCGATCGACGATCACCGTTGCGCGGGCGCGATGCCGCGCCGGAGCCATGAATAACAGCCCCTTTCGATAGACATTCGGCTGGGCCGCGAAGGCCAGTCCAAGAAACAGCACGATAAAGAAGTTTCCGACGGCGCTCACCGTGCCCAATAGCAATTTAAAGGTCTGGCTGACGATGGCGCCACCGCTCGAGGCGAGCGCGCCTGCGCCGGGAAGATTGCGCGCCGGTGCGGCGCCCGGCGTAACCGACGAATCCGCTGCTGCACTGGAACCGCCGAGGTCGAAATAGCCGGTGTCAATCCCGTTTCGATCAAGGAAAGCTTTGACGCCGACCAGTTGCGACTTGATCGTATCGCTAAGCGCGGTGGCCTGCTGCACGATAGTGGCCCCGCCGAGGAAGATCACGCCCGACAGCAGACCCGCGAGCGCCAGACAGACAATGGTCAGCCGCAGCGAATGCGGCAGCCTGACAACGCGGCCAAGCCCGTTGGTCATGGCGTTGAGTGCGACGCCAAGCAGCATTCCGGCGAAGATCAGGAACAGCGTGCCGGCAAAATGCCAGGTGAACAGCAACAGGGCCGCAAATGCGGCGATACCGATGCCGCCGACTGATATCGCCCATGCCAGATCGCTGCGGGCAAGACGATCGCCAGTCCGGATTGTCACGTTGATTCCTTCTCAAAAGTTTCCAGCCAGCACTCTTTCGCTAAAACACGCCCGGGATCAAGCGGAGAAGCCCGCCGGTTTGACGCTGGCATGTTCGTTGTGCAAAGCGTGAGCGGAATCAGATCGCGGACGAGGCGGATGGCATGAACTTTAGATGGCTCGGGCCGCTCGCATTATTGGCAGTGCTGGTGATCGCCGATCAGATTCGGATCAACCGGCCCGGCCACAAATACCGGCTAACGGTCGAGGTAGAAACGCCTGAAGGAGCAAAGTCGGCCTCTGGAATCCTGGCGGTTCAACCCGACAGGGGCTACAGCCGCAGTGGGCACACCCGCACCATGGGCGATGCCGTGCTGGTTGATCTCGGCGGCGGCAAAAATCTGATTGCGTTGCTGGCGCATGTCGACAAGTCGATCGATCTCGACGGCATGAACTATCTGGCCTTGCGCGCCTACA
Organism: Bradyrhizobium sp.; assembly: GCA_035693465.1. Classification (GTDB taxonomy): domain Bacteria; phylum Pseudomonadota; class Alphaproteobacteria; order Rhizobiales; family Xanthobacteraceae; genus Bradyrhizobium. The sequence continues at coordinate 2,671 of DASSGM010000263.1, forward strand.
ACGCGGCCGGCCGCAAGGTGTCATTCAACGATATGAGCCGGATTACCGGCCCGGTTCCTGTGCAAGGCGTGTTGATCCCGGTGCTGGTGATCTTCGACGACCAAGGCGATCCTGCAACCGCGCGCGCGGTGTCGCCGGATGGAGTGGAAGCCGCGCTAGGCAAGGGGTTTCACCTCCATGGCATCTCGGCCGAGGTGGTGCCGAACGGTTTCTGGCCGCTCGATTTCGGCGGCCCGTTCGGTGAGCCGGTGACACGCGGGATCGAGGCCAAACTGCCGTGGTGGAATCGGCCTGATGATCCCGCGGGCAAGGCGCTTCAGGCCGCGGCTTTGCCAGGCGGCGAGGCGATCGATCCAAAACAGGTGTTCACGCGCAAATAGCAATGCAGCCACGCGCCGGGCCGCGACATATTGATCCGGTGCCGGCTGGCAGGCATGATCGGGCTCATATCGCGGCGGGAGATTGGATACGACACGATGAGGAGGCCGGTGGTTGGTGTGATCGGCAGCGCCTATCGCATCGAAGATCGATTTGCGACGCAGCTGGTGGGAGAGCGAAACCTTCGCGCGGTGGCCGAAGTCGCGGGCGCGCTGCCGCTGATGTTTGCCGCCGCCCCCGATATCACGGACATTGCGGCGCTGCTGGATGCGGTCGACGGCATAGTGCTGACCGGCGCTCGCGCCAACGTTCACCCCGCGCGTTTTGGCACCGAGCCGGATTCGCGGCACGAACCGTTCGACCTGCATCGTGATGACGTGGCGCTGGCTCTATCGGAAGCTTGCGTCGCCCGCGGCATGCCTCTGTTCGGTATCTGCCGCGGCTTGCAGGAGATGAATGTGGCGTTCGGTGGCTCGCTGCATCCGGAAATCCGCGAATTGCCAGGGCGGATGAACCATCGCATGCCGCGGCTGGAAAACGGCGAAATCCATCCTGACACCACGGTGGTCTTCGCCGACAGGCACGACGTCCGTCTGGTCCCCGGCGGGGTCTTCGCCCGGCTACTCGGTTGCGAGACAATCCGTGTCAATTCGCTGCACGGTCAAGGCATCCTCGAACCTGGGAAACGGGTGGTCGTCGAGGGCGTGGCGGAGGACGGCACCATCGAGGCGATCCGGATTGCCGACGCGCCGGGCTTTGCGCTCGGCGTGCAATGGCATGCCGAATACGACCCGCAGCGCAATCCGATCAACCGCAAGTTGTTTCAGGCGTTCGGCGAGGCGCTGTTGGCGCACCGCCGGGCGAACTAGCTGGCGACGTTCAGCGCTTGGGTTCGGCGCAACACCGCTCTCCGCCATGAGAAGCGCTGCCATTATCAGCGACTGCGCAAAAATTCGCTCAAGCCGCCTTCATTTTCTCCACTTTCACGCCGCCACCCTCCAGCAGCATGACCTTGTTGAGAAGCTTCACCAACGCGTAAACGGCCTCGATCGAGGGCGCCGCCGTATTGGTCAGCTTGGCCATTTCCAGAATCGAACCGATCAGCGCTTCGGTTTCCAGCGAGCGGCCGGCTTCGACGTCCTGCAGCATGGATGTCTTGTGCGCACCGACCGCTTCGGCGCCGGCGATGCGCTTATCGATGGTGACGCGGAAGCTGACGCCGAGTTTCTGTGCGATGTCCCGCGCTTCCTTCATCATGGTCGCGGCCAGTTCGCGCGTCTCGGCGAATTGGCAAATGTCAACCAGCGTAGCGTGGGTCAGCGCCGAGATCGGGTTGAATGAGAGATTGCCCCAGGCCTTCAGCCAGATCTCCGAGCGGATATCCGGCAGCACCATCGATTTCAGCCCGGCCTTAATGAAGAGGTCGTGAAGCTCCTTGACGCGCTCGGTCTCCTTGCCGTCGAGTTCGCCGATCGGAAAACGATCGCCCTCGACATGGTGGACCACGCCGGGCGCGATGGCCGCCGCCGCCGGATAAACCACGCAGCCGATGATGCGGTTGGGATCGATCTTCTTGGTGAGAATACCCGAGGGATCGAGACTTTCCAGCCGGTGATTGTCGTACCGGCCGCCGAGCCTCTGGAAGTACCACCACGGCAGGCCGTTCTGAACGGTCAGCACGACGGTGTCGGGACCGAGCATTGAATCGATATCCCGTACCACCTGATCAAGGAAATGCGCCTTCACCGCCAGCACGACGACATCCTGCTTGCCGGCCTCAGTCGCCTTGTTGACGGCCTTCATTTTGGCGGTGTGCGCCTTGCCGTCATGCCACTCGAGCTTGAGGCCGTTCTTCTGGATCGCGGCCAGATGCGCGCCCTGGTCGATGACGGTGACGTCCTCGCCCGCGAGCGCAAACTTGGCCGCCAGCAGGCCGCCGATGGCCCCCGCGCCGACCACGCAGATTTTCTTCTGCCTGGGCGGCGCGCCCAATAGGTACGGGCTCGGCAGCACCTGGTCGAAAGCGTTGCTGAGAGTGCCGACGCCATCGATCACGATCTCGACGACATTGTGGGCGTCGGCCATGGTGCCGGCGCCGAGCGACGTGCCGCAGGATATGATGTCGCCCGGCATCAGCGTCACGTCCCTGGAGATGGCAGCGACGAGCTTGTGCGGCGGGAAAAACATGTCGGCGACAGGATAGTTCTGCCGTTCCATGCCGTTCAGGATGGTCTTGACCGACAGCTTCATCGGATCGAGGCCGGTCGCGATCACCGGTCCGAACACGCCAAACGTATCGAAGCTCTTGGCGCGCGCCCATTGCTCGAAGGATTTGTCTTTGCGCAGGAGATCGACGGCGGTGACGTCGTTCACGCAGGTATAGCCGAAGATATATTCGCCAGCCTCGGCCTCAGAGGTGTTGAAGCATTTCTTACCGATGACGACGCCGAGTTCGCCCTCGTAGATGATCTTTCCGGTGTAGGTGGCCGGACGCTCGATCGGCCGGTGGGCGGGCCAATAGGCATTTGGGGCTTTGAGGAACCAGAGCGGTTCTTTCGGCTCCTTGAACTCGTTCTTGGCCGCGAGCTGTTGGAAATTGTTCCATAGGCAGATCATCTTTGACGGATCGCACGGCGTCAGAATCTGAGCTTCGGAGAGCCTGAGCCTCTCGCCGCTTGGCTTCGCGCCGGAGAACAGGTCTCCGGTATGAACGGCGATGGTATCGCCCTCCAACGTGCCGAAGCCCGTCTTTCCACCCTGCTCAAAACGAATCCATTTTGCCATCTGCGGCCTCCCCGGAAGGGCAGCGTCATTCGATCGCGCCGCCATTTCCCCATTGTAGCCGTGACGTCCGGCCTCGCAATCCTGCACTGCATCATGGGACGCGCGGCCAATGCAGGTCATGGCGTGACCACGTCGGCTGCCGCGAAATGTCGTCCATCGCCTCGCGCCGCATTTAAGGGAGACGGGCTGCGATCAGGACGCAGTCGCGAGCCCGCCGACGCGTTCTGCGACCGATGCCGTCTTCCTGGCATCGGCAATGAAACTACGGGCGGCGAAGAACAGCGAAACGCAGGTCAAGGCAATCGCCAGCGGCACCACCAGCGCCATCGCCGACTGAAGTCCAATCGCACGAAACGCATCAGTCATTTGACTGCTGCCAGCCGCGGTCATCGCCTGCCTTGCGTACAGGTCCGACAACGCGCCAGTGACAACGGTGCCGAAACCCGCTCCCAGCACATATTGAAAGAAGAAATATACGGCCATTGCGGTGGCCCGCAGCCGGGGTTCGACGACATCCTGCAAGGCGGAGTAAACGCTGCAGTAGTAGCTGAAGTAGAGTAGCCAACCCAGCGACAGCAGAATGGTCGCGGCATTGGCTGCACCGGCCGGCTGCGCAAGCCCGAAGTAGAGCAGGGGTGTGGCAACCAGCATGCTGAAAGAGGCCAGCAGCAGCCGGCCACGAAGAAACTTCTTGTGCAGGTAGTCCGCCAGCCATCCTCCGGCGGTGAGACCGACGAGGCCAGTTGCGCCGAGAACGAGGGCTGCGATCAGTCCCGCCTTGCTGATCGACAGTTCGTGATAACGGATCAGCATCGTCGGGAGGAACGTGCTCATCGCGTAGGCTGCGAAATTGACGGTCGCACCGGAAGCAATGATCCACCATACCGTCGGGATCGCGAGAATCCGGCGGATCGGGCGATCGAGTGCTGTCGTCGGGTCGATGGCGTAGGTTTCCTGAGAGCCGCGAACGGGCTCGGCGGCAAACAGTATCATGGCTGCCACGACGAAGCCCGGGATCGCGGCAAGATAGAATGGGACCCGCCATCCATAATTCTGCGCCAACGCGCCGACGATACTGAAAGCCAGTAGCAGGCCGAGCGGCAAGCCGAGCATGAATATGCCGAGCGCACGCGCGCGCTTCTCGGACGGAAACAGATCTCCGATCAGTGAATTTGCCGCTGGCGCGCAACTCGCTTCGCCGACGCCAACCAGCAGGCGAATCCAGAAGAACGACATGAAGCTCCATGCCAGACCGGAAGCCGCGGTCAACAGGCTCCACGCCGTCAGGCCGGCCGCGAGGATGCGGGTGCGGCGGAAACGATCGGCCAGATATCCAAGCGGCACGCCGGCGACCGCATAGATCAGGGTGAAGGACGCGCCCAGAATGCCAAGGGCTGTGTCGTCAAGACTGAATTCCTTGCGAATGGGTTCCAGCACCACGGCCGGGATGGTGCGGTCGAAGAAATTCATCAGATTGATCAGGAAAAGGAGAATGAGAATATAAATCGACCTCGCGGGCGCTTGCTCCGGCATCACAGCCTCCCCCAGATGATCGTGTTTTGAGGTTATTAATTGGCCGAGAGCGGTAGATACTGCGCTCACCCGTACAACAATCAAGAGCAAAATCAGAAAGGGGCGCTCGACCGGAGCGCCCCTTTCGTTTTCAACCATGATGCCGGCGGGCGAGCCCGCCAATAAGGATCATTGCGAGTAGTACATTTCGAACTCGATCGGATGGGGCGTCATCTCGAAGCGTTCGACTTCGGTCATCTTCAGCTCAATATAGCTGTCGATGAAGTCGTCATCGAACACGCCGCCGTTCTTGAGGAAGGCGCGATCTTTGTCGAGATTCTCCAGCGCCTCGCGGAGCGAACCGCACACCGTCGGGATCGACTTCAGTTCTTCCTTCGGCAGATCATAGAGATCCTTGTCCATCGCCGGACCCGGATCGAGTTTGTTCTTGACGCCGTCGAGACCGGCCATCAGCATCGCCGCGAAGCCGAGATATGGATTGGCCATCGGATCGGGGAAACGCACCTCGACGCGCTTTGCCTTCGGATTGGTGGTGTAGGGGATGCGGCAGGCGGCCGAGCGGTTGCGCGCGGAGTAGGCGAGCAGCACCGGCGCTTCATAGCCCGGAACAAGACGCTTGTAGGAGTTGGTCGACGGATTGGTGAAGGCATTGATCGCCTTGGCGTGCTTGATGACGCCGGCGATGTAGGACAGGCAGGTTTCCGAGAGGTCGGCGTATTTGTTGCCGGCGAATACCGGCTTGCCTTCCTTCCAGATCGACTGGTGGCAGTGCATGCCGGAGCCGTTGTCGCCATAGACCGGCTTCGGCATGAAGGTAGCGGTCTTGCCGTAGATATGCGCGACCTGGTGGATGCAGTATTTGTAGATCTGCATCTGATCAGCCATCAGCGTCATCGCGTCGAACTTCATGCCGAGCTCGTGCTGGGCGGACGCGACTTCGTGATGATGCTTCTCGACCTTGACGCCCATCTTGGCCATCGCGCCGAGCATTTCCGAGCGCATGTCCTGCACGGAATCCTGCGGCGGAACCGGAAAGTAGCCCGCCTTGGTGCGGATGCGGTGACCGAGATTGCCGCCCTCATATTCGGTGTCCGAGTTGATCGGCAATTCTGATGAATCCAGCTTGAAGCCGGTATTATAGGGCGTGGTCTGGAAGCGGACATCGTCGAACACGAAGAACTCCGCCTCCGGCCCGAAGAAGACCGCGTCACCGATACCCATCGACTTAACCATTGCTTCGGCCTTCTTGGCCATGCCACGCGGGTCGCGGTTGTAGGGCTCGCCGGTAGTTGGTTCCAGCACGTCGCAAATGATGACCATGGTGGTTTCCGCGAAGAACGGGTCGATCGTCGCGGTGACGGGGTCGGGCATCAGGCACATGTCGGATTCGTTGATCGCCTTCCAGCCGGCGATCGAAGAGCCGTCGAACATCAGGCCCTCCGCGAAAACATCGTCATCGATGATGCCCGTGTCGAAAGTCACATGCTGCCACTTGCCGCGCGGATCGGTGAAACGAAGGTCGACGTATTTCACGTCGTTGTCCTTGATTGACTTAAGGACGTCTTTGGCGGTCTTCATGAATACCCCTTTTGGCTACAGGTCGATCTGGCCGCGGGCAGCGACCGTCGGGTAATGCTCAATACATTTGGGGAATGCTCAATACAATATCAGAGTCTGGAGAAGGTCGATTCAGATCGCATCCAGCCCGGATTCCCCTGTCCGGATGCGAACGGCTTCCTCGATGTTGGAGACGAAGATCTTGCCGTCACCGATGCGCCCGGTCTGGGCCGCGCGTCTGATCGCGTCGATCGCCTTCTCCACCAGATCATCCGAGATCACGATTTCGATTTTGACCTTGGGTAGAAAGTCCACGATGTACTCCGCACCGCGATAGAGTTCGGCGTGACCTTTCTGTCGGCCGAAACCCTTGGCTTCGGTGACGGTGATGCCCTGCAGTCCGACTTCCTGGAGCGCCTCTTTCACCTCGTCGAGCTTGAATGGCTTGATGATGGCTTCTATTTTTTTCACTTAACGCCTCCCAGGCACTTCCATATCCTAGCTGCAGGCTCGTTTCCACGTTGCGCGAAGCTCGCGCCGGTTGTTCGATTGTTTATCCCCGCCCCTCGCGGTGCCGTCTCCCTTCGGGGTGAGCAGCTGAGCACATTCATTCATTGCCGTGAGTACGATGAAGCAGGAGCCGGCTTCCTCAAAAGCAGGGTCTATGCCAAGTTGCTGACGCGGCTGATTTTTGAAATGTTATCAAACTTTTAACTGGCATCGACGGGGGATTGGAGCCACCAGGTTACAATACCGCAGCCTGCGAAATAGGCAAACAGGTCAATCGGTATGCAGGCGCCAGGGGTTAGGGGTTCGCGCGGGATCGGAAGTGCCTCAGGATAAGGCGCTCGTACCAAGGATTTAGCAATGGAAGTTCTTACCACAGCTGAAATGGAGCGTGCCGATCAGCTTACGATTGCCGCGGGTACGCCCGGTTTCGCGCTGATGCTGAGCGCAGGCCAGGCCGTTGCCGAGGCCGCGATAGACCTGGTGGAGGAGGGCCCGGTCGTGGTGGTCGCCGGGCGCGGCAACAATGGCGGGGACGGTTTTGTGGCCGCTGCTGAACTGGCGGCGCGTGGCCGGGAGGTCTCCGTCATCCTCCTGTGTGAACGGGATAGCCTGCAGGGCGACGCGGCCTCCGCGGCACGCGGATGGAAATATCCGGTACTGCCGTTCAATCCACAAGCGATCGGCAGACCGGCGCTGATCATCGATGCGCTATTCGGCGCCGGTCTCAATCGGCTCGTGAAAGGCGAACCGCACGAGATGATCGAGGCGATTAACGCCAACGGTGCGCCGGTTCTCAGCGTTGACCTGCCGAGCGGCATCAATGGCGACACCGGCGCCGTCATGGGCGTCGCGGTCCGCGCTACCGAGACCATCACGTTCTTCCGGCACAAGCCGGGACATCTATTGTTGCCGGGGCGGATTTTTTGCGGTCGCGCGAGCCTCGCCGATATCGGGATCAACCCGCGCGTGCTCGAGGAAATTCGCCCGCGGACTTTCGAAAACATTCCGCAATGCTGGCGCAATTCGTTTCCAGTGCCGCAAATCGACGGCCACAAATACGCCCGCGGCCATGCCGTCATCGTCTCCGGCGACCTCGCCGCGACCGGCGCGGCGCGTATGGCGGCGCGCGGCGCGCTACGAGCCGGCGCCGGACTGGTGACGGTGGCCTCACCCAGGGAGGCGCTTGCGGTCAACGCTGCCTCGCTGACGGCCGTGATGGTTCGTCCCGTCGATACGGCACTCGAGTTTGCCGAGCTGTGGGCCGACAAGCGGCTCAACACCTGCGTGATCGGACCGGGCGCCGGCGTTAGTGACCGCACACGGGATTTTGTCGTAACCGCGCTGACGGCGAAGCGCAACCTGGTGCTGGATGCGGACGCGCTGACGAGCTTTGCGGACGCGCCCGATCATCTGTTCGAAGCGATCAAGGCCTCGCACGATCCGCAGGTTGTTCTGACGCCCCATGAAGGAGAGTTTCCGCGGCTGTTCAGCGATATCAGCAACAAGCATCCAGGCCGTTCGAAGCTCGAGCGGGTGCGGGCAGCCGCCGAACGCTCCGGCGCCGTTGTCCTGCTCAAGGGGCCGGACACGGTCGTCGCATCCCCGGACGGACGCGCCACCATCGCCTCCAATGCGCCGCCCTGGCTCGCTACCGCGGGCGCCGGCGACGTGCTGGCAGGAATGATCGCGGGAATGCTGGCGCAGGGCGTGGCGGCGTTCGAGGCTGCCTCCATCGCCGTCTGGATGCATGGCGACGCGGCCCGCGAGGCGGGCCCCGGCTTGATCGCGGAGGATCTCCCGGAAGTACTGCCTGCGATTCTTCGGCATCTCTACGACGAGCTCGGCATCGACTATTGAGACACCCGAACGCTACTCGACAATGTACCACCGCACGAGGCGCGGCGCGGCCCAGTCCGTCGCCATGCTTTCCATCAGCCAACGCCCGGAATAATCGGCTGACAATGCGATGCGCTGGGTCTGCCCCGGCTCGATCGCCAGGGTATCCAGCCAGAATGGCTTCCAACCGTCGTCGAGCCGGTCCAACAAGCGGAAGTGATGTCCGTGGAGGTGGAAGACTTCGGCGACGTCGCCGCGATTGCTGAGCGCTAACACCACGGTGCGGCCGGTTTTAACGCGGAACACCGGCGCGGCCGCGCTTGCGAAGCTTCCGGGCGCCACCCATTCGGCTTGCGGTCCGCCAAGCAGCAAATCGACCCGCAAGGCGTTCTTGAGATCGAGCCGGTTGGCCAGGCCATTGGATGGCAGCGGTGGCGCGGCGGGTAAGACCGCGTCCCGAAGCGGCTCTCTAGAAGCGACTAGCCGGGCGATGGGGCGGGCTTCCTTGCCGTCATGCAGCAGGATAGCCGACACCGAGCCCGGCGGCGCCGTCGCGTCGATGAAAGCGTCGACCCGAGTTCCCGGTGCAAGCACAAGTGCACCGCCGTGCGCCAGAAACGGTTCGGCCGGTTGGCTGTCAAGGGCCATGACGCGGACGTCGAGACCCTCTATTTTCAGAGCAATGACAGCGCGTTGGCATGCATTGATAAAGCGAAATCTTAGGCGTTCATTGGTGCGGACGGAAATATCCGGTGTTATCAAGCCGTTGACGGTGTAGAGCGGCATCGTGTCTTTCGGATCGATGCCGGGCGCGATGGGGGTGCCGTCCGGACGCAAATGCCAGTCTTCGATCAGAAAGACCTCGTCGCGGTCGACGGCGACGGGCTCGCTCTCTCTGACAACCAACGCCCGCGCCGGCAATGGGCTGGCCTGTCCATTCCCAAGCAGCCGAAGGTCAAGCATGAAAGTGCCGGCGTGGCGTAACGGAATCACAAAGGTTTCCCGGGTCCCGGGTGAGAGGGGCGCCCGCGCCACCAGCGGTTCGGCTGCTGGGACGCCGTCGAGTCCGTGCCAAGTAAGCGCTGCGGCCACGGGCAGCTCGTTTGCCAGCGTGATTTCCAGCTCATTGCTACGCTTGAGGCTGAACTCGCGCCCTGGCGCCGGGTCGACAAGCGACCATATCGGTGTATTCGCGCTCCCCGGACGCAAGGCGATGACGTCAGCTTTGGCTTGCAGCATCATCGACGGGCGCCCCTGAGCGGCAGCAATCCGAGGCAGGGGCGGAATGAGAACAGCAGCGCCCAGTCCGGTCAGAAGCTCGCGTCGGTCTAGCCGGAAAGTGCAATCTGCCATGATCGATGCGGACCATTTTCCACTGGATATGTCCAGCTGGCGTGAGGTAGGTCCAGGAAGGCTTAAACGGTCAATTTTTTGCTGCGGACGGGTCGGCCCATGTTATAAGCCCGCCGCCCGCGGCATCGCGGCCGGATATGATGCTATCAGCGGGCGTGGCGGAACTGGTAGACGCGCTGGATTTAGGTTCCAGTGACGAAAGTTGTGGGGGTTCGAGTCCCTCCGCCCGCACCAAGCGCTGACAGCGTTTGCATGACGATATTGGAGGAACCTATTTCCAAAGGGGTAAGTTTCCCTGGGAGATTAGGTTCGCCGAACCACCGACGCAGGCTTTGATGCCGGGCGTTGACCAGATTGACAATGTCGCGGCTTTTAGCCGGACCAAGCGGGAAGAAGATTAACGCCATGCAGGTCACAGAAACCCTCGCTGAGGGATTGAAGCACGAATTCCAGATCAGCGTTCCCGCATCGGATCTCGATGCCAAGGCGGATGCTCGCCTGGTCGATCTCAAGGACAAGGTGCGCCTCAATGGCTTTCGTCCGGGCAAGGTGCCGGTCAGCCACCTGAAGAAAGTGTATGGCCGCTCGGTGATGGCGGAGACCATCGATCAGACGATCCGCGATACCAACTCGCAGATTTTCACGGAGCGCGGCTTCCGCCTGGCGACCGAACCCAAGATCACCATGCCGACCGAGCAAAAAGCCGTCGAGGATATCCTCACCGGGAAATCCGATCTGACCTATACCGTTTCGATCGAGGTCGTCCCCCCGATCCAGCTCGCCGATTTCAAGAGTTTTACCGTCGAGAAGCTGGTCACCGAGGTGACCGATGCCGATGTTGACGAGGCGATCAAGCGGATCGCCGATCAGAACCGTGCATTCGCCGCAAAGGCCGAGGGCGCGAAGGCGGAAGCCGGAGATCGGGTCACGATCTCCTTCAAGGGCACCATCAATGGCGCGCCGTTCGAGGGCGGCACCGGCGAGAGTATCCAAGTCACAATCGGCTCAAACACATTCATTCCCGGCTTCGAAGAGCAACTGCTCGGCATTGCGGCCGGCGAAACCCGCACGCTGAAAGTCTCCTTCCCGAAGAATTATGGCAGCGAGAAGCTGGCCGGCCAGCCGGCCGAGTTCGAAACCACCGCCACGTTGATCGAAGCGCCGCAGGACACTGCGATCAACGACGACTTCGCCAAAACGCTTGGCCTTGAATCGCTCGACAAGCTGAAGGAGGCGGCGCGCGAGCGGCTCACGGCCGAATTCGCCAGTGCCACGCGCCAGCGGGTCAAGCGGACACTGTTGGACCGCCTCGATGAAAGCCATCGGTTCGAGGCGCCACCCTCCCTGGTCGATGAAGAATTCAATCTGATGTGGAAGTCAATCAAGGCCGAGATGGAGTCCAGCGGCAAGACCTTTGCCGATGAGAACACCACCGAGGAGGCGGCCAGGGAAGAGTATCGCAAGATCGCCGATCGCCGGGTCCGGCTCGGCCTGGTGCTGTCCGAGATCGGCGAAAAGAACAAGATCACGGTCACCGACGACGAGGTCAGTCGCGCGGTGATCGAGCGCGCGCGCCAGATGCCGGGGCGCGAGAAGGAGGTCTGGGACTACTATCGCAATAATGCCAATGCGCTGGCCCAGCTCCGTGCACCGATCTATGAGGACAAGGTCGTCGATTTCCTCCTTGAACTTGCTAAAGTTACCGAAAAGAAAGTCACGCGCGAAGACCTCTACAAGGATGATGAGGCTGAGAACACCGCCTGATCGGGCCGGCCCGGCGTTCCGGTCTTGTCACCGGCAAATAGACCTATATCTGTGAGTCCTGTCTTTTAAGTCCTGCATCACGGGACGATCGTCCGCGCCCGGCAACTCGAACCAGCTCCGCCTTGCCGATGGATGTTCGCCTCCGCCAACCCTTGGGTGACTTATGCGCGATCCGGTGGAAACCTACATGAACCTCGTGCCGATGGTGGTCGAGCAGACCAATCGCGGCGAACGGGCTTACGACATTTTTTCGCGCCTGCTGAAAGAGCGCATCATCTTCGTGACCGGCGCAGTCGAGGATGGCATGGCGACGCTGACCGTTGCGCAGCTTCTGTTTCTCGAAGCCGAGAATCCGAAGAAGGAGATCTCGATGTACATCAATTCGCCCGGCGGAGTGGTGACGTCGGGCCTTGCGATCTACGACACGATGCAGTTTATCCGTCCGCCGGTGTCGACATTGTGCACCGGGCAGGCGGCCTCGATGGGCTCGTTGTTGCTGGCCGCCGGCCACAAGGAAATGCGCTTCTCGCTGCCGAATTCGCGCATCATGGTGCATCAGCCCTCCGGCGGCTTCCAGGGGCAGGCCACCGACATCATGCTACACGCCCAGGAAATCCTGAACCTCAAGAAGCGGCTCAACGAGATCTACGTGAAGCACACGGGCCAGACCTACAAAGCGATCGAGGACGCGCTGGAACGTGACAAGTTCCTCACCGCCGACCAGGCCCTCGAGTTTGGTATTGTCGATAAAGTGATCGACAAGCGCTCCGAAGATCCGGCGGTTTTGTCGACTAAATAAGCGACAAGCGCTCCGAAGAGCCGACAGCAAGACCCGGTAACCCTACGGGGATCGCAAGCCTTACATCGGCGTTAACGACGATGTCATCGGCAATTCAGCCCGAAAAATGGTCCGCCTAAGCCTCTGGACGGGCGCAAAGTTCCGCTTTCGTGCTGGTTTGGCAGCGTGGCAATCGCGCCACGCTGGGCTGATTTCCGTAAGTTAAGCTCGTGCCAACGCCGCAAATCACGGTATTGTCACGAGTATTGGGCGTCCGGCCGATTAGCGAATTCTTGATAGTCGGGTGCGACCATGGTTGGCTAGGTCGGGTAGACTGTGATGGTGGGGGATTCGAGTTGGCTGCGATGCCCGCGGCGTGTGGAGTGGAAGGTCTTTTGTGGTACGGAATTTGCTCTATCTAGTACTCTGTGCCGGTAGGTGCCGGAATGGAGCGATCGAGCGGCCGGGATCGAACGGCGGACGGAGACAAGAATGAGTAAGGTCGGCACGAGCGACTCCAAGAATACGCTGTATTGCTCGTTCTGCGGCAAGAGCCAGCACGAAGTCCGCAAATTGATCGCGGGTCCCACCGTATTCATCTGCGACGAATGCGTCGAACTGTGCATGGATATCATCCGAGAGGAAAACAAGTCCTCGCTGGTGAAGTCGCGCGACGGGATTCCGACGCCGAAGGAGATCTGCAAGGTTCTCGACGATTACGTGATCGGTCAGAGCCACGCCAAAAAGGTGCTCTCGGTCGCCGTCCACAATCACTACAAGCGTCTCAATCATCAGACCAAGCACAACGACGTCGAGCTCGCGAAGTCGAACATCCTGCTGATCGGTCCGACCGGTTCGGGCAAGACGCTGCTGGCGCAGACGCTGGCGCGGATTCTCGACGTGCCGTTCACGATGGCGGATGCAACGACGCTGACCGAAGCTGGCTACGTCGGCGAGGACGTCGAGAACATCATTCTGAAGCTGCTGCAATCCGCCGACTACAATGTCGAGAGGGCGCAGCGCGGCATCGTCTATATCGACGAGATCGACAAGATCAGTCGCAAATCCGACAATCCGTCGATTACGCGCGACGTCTCCGGCGAAGGCGTGCAGCAGGCGCTTTTGAAGATTATGGAGGGCACGGTTGCCTCGGTTCCCCCGCAGGGAGGCCGCAAGCATCCGCAGCAGGAGTTTCTGCAGGTCGACACCACCAACATTCTCTTCATTTGCGGCGGGGCGTTCTCTGGCCTGGAGAAGATCATCTCCGCGCGTGGACGCTCGACCTCGATCGGCTTTGCGGCGCAGGTGCTGGCGCCGGAGGATCGCCGCACCGGCGAAATCTTCCGTCACGTTGAGCCCGAGGATCTCTTGAAGTATGGCCTGATCCCCGAGTTCGTCGGCCGTCTGCCGGTGGTCGCGACGCTGGAGGACCTCGACGAAGCTTCGCTAAAAAAGATTTTGACCGATCCGAAGAACGCGTTGGTAAAGCAGTATCAGCGGTTGTTCGAGATGGAGAACATCGAGTTGACATTCGCCGACGAAGCGCTCGGCGCGGTCTCCCGCAAGGCGATTGAGCGCAAGACCGGTGCCCGGGGTCTGCGCTCGATTCTCGAAAGCATCTTGTTGGAGACCATGTTCGATCTGCCGGGCCTGGAAGGCGTCGAAGAGGTCGTGATCTCGCGTGAAGTAGTGGAGGGAACCGCTCGTCCGCTCTACATCTACGCCGATCGTTCCGACCGCGCCGTCGAAAGCAGCGCCAGCGCCTGAGCGCGCTCGGCTCGGGGCGATTTGAGTTGCATAAAACGGTTGCGGAGCTTTTCGCAGGGCCCTGTTTGTGCACGTGATTCTTCAGTTGGTCCGCTATCGGCGGGCCTTTTTCAACGACTTGACACCCCCGTGCCCGATAGCCACCTAATGCTGTCGGCGATCAAAAATACCGTTGAGATTCGCGGCAACAGCGATCCGGAGCAACAGGCCGCGAAATTATGGTACGATCCCGGAGCATCTCGGCACCTTGTGGCGGTTGCGCAAAATGGCGGACCGCGTGCAAGGGGGCACAACAAAAGGAATAGGCCATGACCATCCCAAAACCCCGGCCATCTATCGTTCACGGTGAAAGCCATTCGTATCCGGTGCTGCCGCTCCGCGACATTGTGGTCTTCCCGCATATGATCGTGCCGTTGTTCGTCGGCCGCGAGAAATCGATCCGCGCGCTCGAAGAGGTCATGAGGAATGATGCCCTGATCATGCTTGCGACGCAGAAGAACGCGTCGGATGATGATCCGAGCCCGGATTCAATCTATGAAACCGGCACCCTTGCCAGTGTGTTGCAACTGCTCAAATTGCCCGACGGCACCGTGAAGGTGCTGGTGGAGGGGCTTGAGCGCGCGCGTGTGCAGAAATATTCCGACCGCGCCGACTACTACGAAGCGACTGCGGTCGCGCTAGCCGACACCGATGCCAATTCCGTCGAGGCAGAGGCCCTGGCGCGCTCGGTGGTGTCCGACTTCGAGAGCTATGTGAAGCTGAACAAGAAGATCTCCGCCGAAGTGGTCGGCGTGGTTCAGGCGATCACCGATTTCGCAAAGCTCGGCGATACCGTCGCCTCGCATCTCGCAGTCAAAATTTCAGACCGTCAGGCCATCCTGGAGACGCTGTCCGTGACAGCGCGGCTCGAGATAGTGCTCGGGCTGATTGAAAGCGTAATCTCCGTGCTGCAGGTCGAGAAGCGAATCCGCTCGCGCGTCAAGCGCCAGATGGAGAAGACCCAGCGCGAATATTATCTCAACGAGCAGATGAAGGCGATCCAAAAGGAACTCGGCGACGACGAAGGCCGCGACGAGCTGGCCGATCTGGAAGAGAAGATCGCCAAGACCAAGCTCTCCAAGGAAGCGCGCGAGAAAGCGCAACATGAGTTGAAGAAGCTGCGCCAGATGTCGCCGATGTCAGCGGAGGCGACGGTGGTGCGCAACTATCTCGACTGGCTGTTGTCGATACCGTGGAACAAGAAGTCCAAGGTCAAGAAGGATCTGGTCGCAGCCCAGACCACACTCGATAACGATCACTATGGACTCGAGAAGGTGAAGGATCGCATCGTTGAGTATCTCGCGGTGCAGTCGCGCGCCAACAAGCTGACCGGACCGATACTGTGCCTGGTCGGCCCTCCCGGCGTCGGCAAGACCTCGCTCGGCAAGTCGATCGCGAGGGCGACGGGACGCGAATTCGTACGCGTGTCGCTCGGCGGCGTGCGCGACGAGGCCGAGATCCGTGGTCACCGCCGCACCTATATCGGCTCGATGCCCGGCAAGATCATCCAGTCGATGCGGAAGGCGAAGACGTCGAACCCGCTGTTCCTGCTGGATGAGATCGACAAGATGGGCGCCGACTTCCGCGGCGATCCGTCGTCAGCTCTGCTCGAGGTCCTTGACCCCGAGCAGAACTCGACCTTCAACGACCACTATCTGGAGGTCGATTACGATCTTTCCAACGTGATGTTCATCACTACCGCGAATACGCTGAATATTCCGGGACCGCTGATGGACCGCATGGAGATCATTCGCATCGCCGGATATACCGAGAACGAGAAGGTCGAGATCGCGCGCAAGCATCTGATCCCGAACGCGATCTCCAAACATGGCCTGGATCCCAAGGAATGGTCGATCGACGACGACGCGCTGCTCTTGATGATCCGGCGGTATACCCGCGAAGCGGGCGTGCGTAATCTTGAGCGTGAGCTTTCAACCCTTGCCCGCAAGGCGGTGAAGGAGCTGATGATCTCCAAGAAGAAGTCGGTCAAGATCACGGAGAAATCCATCGAGGAATTTCTCGGCGTGCCGAAGTATCGCTACGGCGAGATCGAGACCGACGATCAGGTCGGCATTGTCACCGGCCTGGCGTGGACCGATGTCGGCGGCGAGCTGCTCACCATCGAGGGCGTCATGATGCCCGGCAAGGGCAAGATGACGGTCACCGGCAATCTGCGCGACGTGATGAAGGAATCGATTTCGGCGGCGGCATCCTATGTCCGCTCGCGCGCCGTCGGTTTCGGCATCGAGCCGCCATTGTTCGATCGGCGCGAT
>DASSGM010000264.1:0-5338 GCA_035693465.1 Bradyrhizobium sp.
TCGAGGCCCTTGGCATCGACATCGCGATCGACGAATTCGATGACCGCCATCGGCGCGTTGTCGCCGTAGCGAAAGCCCGCCTTGATGATGCGGGTATAACCGCCCTGCCGGTCCTTGTAGCGGACGGCGAGGACGTCGAACAATTTCCTGGTTTGCTCGAGATCGCGCATCTCGCTGATGGCCTGTCGGCGCATGGCGAGGCCGCCCTTCTTGCCGAGCGTCACCAGTTTCTCCACGATCGGGCGCAGCTCCTTGGCCTTCGGCAGCGTGGTGACGATCTGTTCGTGCTTGATCAGCGACGCGCACATATTGGCAAACATCGCGCGCCGATGTTCGGCGGTGCGATTAAGCTTGCGATGAACCTTGCCGTGACGCATGGCGTCCTCTCCTGCCTCTTCCCAAATCGTGTCCCGGACGCTGTGCAGCGTGAAGCGGTGCACAGCTGAGCCGGGACCCAGCTAAAAGGTCGACCCCGGGTCTGCGGCGCAGCACTCGTGCCGCGCCGCGCCCGGGGCAAGCCTCAATAATGATCCTCGAAGCGCTTGGCCAACTCGTCGATATTCTCCGGCGGCCAGCCCGGCACTTCCATGCCGAGGTGCAGTCCCATCTGGGCCAGCACTTCCTTGATCTCGTTCAGCGACTTGCGGCCGAAGTTCGGAGTACGCAGCATTTCCGCTTCCGATTTCTGCACGAGGTCGCCGATGTAGACGATGTTGTCGTTCTTCAGGCAGTTTGCCGAGCGCACCGACAGTTCGAGCTCGTCGACCTTCTTGAGGAACGCCGGGTTGAAAGCGAGATCGGGAATGATCTCCTGCGCCACTTCCTTGCGCGGCTCTTCGAAGTTGACGAACACGTTCAGCTGATCCTGCAGGATGCGCGCGGCATAGGCCACCGCGTCATCCGGCGAGATCGCGCCGTTGGTCTCGATGGTCATCGTCAGCTTGTCGTAGTCGAGGATCTGGCCCTCGCGGGTGTTCTCGACCTTGTAGGAAACCTTGCGCACCGGGGAGAACAGGCTGTCGACCGGGATCAGGCCGATCGGCGCGTCCTCGGGACGGTTACGCTCGGCGGCGACATAGCCCTTGCCTGACGCGACCGTGAATTCCATGCGGATTTCCGCGCCCTCGTCGAGCGTGCAAATCTGCAGCTCCGGATTGAGCACCACGATGTCGCCGACGGTCTGGATATCGCCGGCGGTGACAACGCCCGGGCCCTGCTTCTTCACGACCATGCGCTTGGGGCCCTCGCCCTGCATCTTGATCGAGATGTCCTTGATGTTGAGCACGATGTCGGTGACGTCCTCGCGAACGCCGGCGATCGAGGAAAACTCGTGCAACACGCCGTCGATATGCACCGACTGCACCGCGGCGCCTTGCAGCGATGACAGCAGGATGCGACGCAAGGCGTTGCCGAGGGTCTGGCCAAAGCCGCGTTCGAGCGGTTCTGCGACCAGCGTCGCAAAACGCGTCGCATCAGTACCCGGCGCTACATGGAGCTTGTTGGGGCGGATAAGTTCTTGCCAATTTTTCTGGATCGTCACTGTTTCACCCATACCTACCAGTTAATTTGCCATCTAAATTACTGGTGTTGGAGCTCGCGGATCAGTCCGCGGCTTGCAAAAAATCTCAAAACCATCGCAGGCCACACACGGCCGCCCGCGGTCGATGCATCAAACCCGCCGGCGCTTGCGCGGACGGCAACCATTGTGCGGGATCGTCGTCACGTCACGGATCGACGTAACCGTGAAACCCGCGGCCTGCAGCGCACGAAGCGCCGATTCGCGGCCCGAACCCGGACCGGCAACTTCCACCTCCAGCGTGCGCATGCCGTGTTCCTGCGCCTTCTTGGAGACATCTTCCGCCGCGACCTGTGCGGCATAGGGAGTCGATTTACGCGAACCCTTGAAACCCATCGTTCCGGCCGACGACCAGGCAATGGTGTTGCCCTGCGCGTCGGTTATGGTGATGGTCGTGTTGTTGAACGACGAATTCACGTGCGCAATGCCGGACGCAATGTTCTTGCGCTCGCGGCGGCGGACGCGGGTGGCTTCCTTGCCCATTCCAAAACCTTTCTCAACGATCTCAACGCCGCCGTAATGCCAGCGGCTACACCTGACGAGCGAGTAGTGCCTGCGAATGGCGCATGGTAGGCGTGATCCCCACTCGCTATTCGCTACTTGCTATCCGCCAAATTACTTCTTCTTGCCAGCGATCGACTTGGCCGGACCCTTGCGCGTGCGCGCGTTGGTGTGCGTGCGCTGACCGCGTACCGGCAATCCGCGACGATGACGCAGGCCGCGATAGCAGCCGAGATCCATCAGACGCTTGATGTTCATGCCGGTTTCACGCCGCAGGTCGCCTTCGACCATATAGTCGCGGTCGATCACCTCGCGGATTTGCAGCACTTCCTGATCGCTTAGTTGCGAGACCCGACGGTCATCCGGAATCTTGACCTTCTCCAGGATGTCGGCCGCATTCTTCTGGCCGATGCCATGGATGTACTGGAGCGCGATCAGCACGCGCTTGTTGGTCGGAATGTTCACGCCGGCAATACGGGCCACGGACTTCTCTCCTGTCGCCGATCCCTCGCGGAGCGGCAGTTTTAGCTATCACGGGCAGGTGCTCGCAAACGCGAACACGACGCCCTTCCCCTTGGATGTCTTGGGGCCCGGCATCGTCTGAAAACTATCCGACTTGGATACCGGGCTTATTAAAGGATTGAACTTGGTTTCGTCAACCGTTTCTATGCCTTAGCTCGCTTTTTCGTGACCTTTTTGGAAGCTTTTCCGGCTTTTCCGGCACCCCGCGCCTTGGAACTCGCGGCGGCCGTCCGAAGCGGCTTTTTGGCCCTTTTGGAGGCCGGTTTGCCGACCTTCGGCGAGGCCTTGACGTCCTTGCCTGCAGCTTTGGCGCCTCTGGCTGTGGGTTTGGACGCCTTTCTGGCGCCGATCTGGGCGATCCGCTTGGCGGGACCCGGCTTCCTGGAAGCCTTGGCTTCCACCGCCCCGATCGCGGCAAGGATGCGGTTAATCTCCCGTGTGACGTGTTCGATGGTCATCATGCCATCGACGGTGAGCAGCTTGCGCCGCTCCGAATAGTAATGAATCAAGGGTTCAGTCAGCGAACGGTAGCTGGCCAGCCGCCTGGTCAATACCTCCGGAGTATCGTCTAGGCGCACTTCCTCGCCGCGTGCCCGCGTCTCCGCGGCCCGGCTTTCGACCCGCTGCAGCAGCGCGCTCTCGTTGACACGAAGCTCGATCACGGCGTCCAGCTTCATGTGCTTCTTCTTCAGGAGTTCATCCAGCGCCTCCGCCTGCGGCACGGTGCGCGGAAAACCGTCGAGGATAAAGCCCTTCTTCGCGTCCGGCTGATCGAGACGATCGGAAATGATCCCGATCACAATGTCATCCGGCACCAAGCTGCCGCTGGCCATGATGTCCCTGGCCTTGAGGCCGATCGGCGTCTGCGCCGCCACCGCGGCACGCAGCAATTCGCCGGTCGAGAGCTGGACAATGCCGTAGCGCTTGACCAGCCGTTGCGCCTGCGTTCCCTTGCCCGACCCCGGCGGCCCAAGAAGAATCAGTCTCATCCGTATTCGCCCCCCGGCTCGGTGAGCGATTAAACGCGCACCTTCATTTCGAAATCCAGACCCGCGCCAACCAATCAGCGCCGAGCGCAGATGGCGAAAGCGATGCAACACGTCAATAGCCCCGGTTGGATTGACTGAGAACCGAGGCTCTAAATCCCTATCTTGCGCGTTTTCCTTTGGCGAACCGGCAAGCCACCGCTCGAAAACGCTTTGGCCGTCAGCGGCGACGCCCCCTCAGCTTCGACTTCCTGATCAGCCCCTCATATTGATGGGCGAGCAGGTAACCCTGAACCTGCGCCACCGTATCCATGGTCACGCTGACCACGATCAACAGCGAGGTGCCGCCAAAGTAGAACGGCACCGAGGCATAGGAAATCAGAATTTCAGGGATAAGGCAGACAATCGCCAGATAGATTGCGCCCAACACCGTGATGCGCGAAAGCACGTAGTCGATGTATTCCGCGGTGCGCTCGCCGGGGCGAATGCCCGGAATGAAGCCGCCATGCTTCTTGAGATTGTCGGCGGTCTCGGTCGGGTTGAATACGATCGCGGTATAGAAGAACGCGAAGAACACGATCAGCCCCAGATAAAGCAGCAGAAACAACGGACGGCCGTGACTCAATTGCGTGTTGAGCCACTGAAACCACTCCGGCCCCCTGCCGGCGTTGAAATTTGCAACCGTGGTCGGCAACAGCAGCAGCGAGGAGGCGAAGATCGGCGGGATCACGCCTGAGGTATTGAGCTTCAGCGGCAGATGCGAGGACTGGCCTTCGAACATCTTGTTGCCGACCTGGCGCTTCGGATACTGAATCAAAAGCCGCCGTTGCGCGCGCTCCATGAACACGATGAAGGCGATCACTGCGACCGCCATCACGATCACGACCAGGATGAGACCGGTGGACAGCGCGCCCTGACGGCCAAGTTCCAGCATGCTGGCGAGCGCCGATGGCAGTTCGGCCACGATGCCGGCGAGAATGATCAGCGAGATGCCGTTGCCGATACCGCGCGAGGTGATCTGCTCGCCGAGCCACATCAGGAACATGGTGCCGCCGGTCAGCGTGATCGCGGTCGAAAGACGGAAGAACATGCCGGGATCGCTGACGACGTTGCCGGCGCCTTCCAGCCCGACCGCGATGCCGTAGGACTGGAACGCGGCCAGCAGCACCGTGAGATAGCGGGTGTACTGGTTCAGCGTCTTGCGGCCGGCCTCACCTTCCTTCTTCAGCGCCTCGAGCTGCGGCGACACCGTGGTCAAGAGCTGAATGATGATCGAGGCCGAGATATACGGCATGATGTTCAACGCAAAGATCGCCATGCGGTGAATGCCGCCGCCGGCGAACATGTTGAACATGCCGAGAATGCCGCCGGCCTGGGAGCGGAACACCTGTTCCCAGATGTTGGGATCGATGCCGGGCAGCGGAATGTAGGTGCCGAGCCGATATACCAGCAGTGCTCCCAGTGTGAACCAGATGCGCTTCTTCAGTTCATCGGCCTTGGCGAGCGCCGAGAAGTTGAGATTTGCCGCCAGTTGTTCCGCTGCTGAGACCATGCTTGGCTTTCTCCTGCGCGCTGCTTGCGCTGTCATGCCCCAAAAGGCGGATCATTCAGCAGACGCCGGACATTATTTGGTGCTCGGCTTCGATAAGTCCATCGCCCGGTCATGCAGATTGCCCGCACGAAGAGGGCGATGACGCAGATGTTACGCCGCCTCGCCTTCGTCCTTCTTTGCCGGCGCCAGGATTTTCACCGT
>DASSGM010000265.1:0-2135 GCA_035693465.1 Bradyrhizobium sp.
CCGGCGGATTTGGCTGCGAGCCACGATTGTAGCGCCTCCTCGCCATTGGTGGTGATGACGGCATGATGCCCTGACCGGGTCAAAAGCGAGCGCATCAAAAGCGCGTTGATCTCGTTGTCTTCCGCCACCAGGATCGAGAGGCGTTGCGACGGCGTGGCTACCGGAGTGTCGGCGTCCGGAACCTCGAACGGAGGTTCGCCTGCAAGGGGCGGCGCCAGAACTTCCGGCGCCATGGTCAAGCGGACCGCGAGCGAGGCCGCGCGCAACGGCTTGATCAAATAGCCGGTGAAAGCCGGGAAACTCGATGAGGGCTGGAGTTCGTGTCGCGCCGCCGGCGTGACCAGGACGATCCGCTGCATCGCGTGGGGGCGCGCTGCTTCAGCCAGCGACTCGACGTCTTCAGCGCCCAAGGCGTGATCGAGCAGCACGGCGTGCCAGGCACGCTCGGGCAGCAAGGCCTGCGCCACCGCGATATCCGAAACCGTGCAGGTTTGTCCGCCCCAGCGTTGCAGCCGCCGGGCGATCAGCGATGCCTCGATACTCTGCGGGGCCACCACCATGATCGATTGCCCGGAGAGGTCCGGCGCCGCAAAAACCTTCTGTTTGCTGTCATTGCCCTCCGAGGCGGCGAGCGGAACCGACACTTCGAATGTCGAGCCGAGGCCGGGCTTACTCTCCAGGTTGATGCGGCCGCCCATCCGCTTGATGATGCGCTCGGAGATGCTCAAGCCAAGACCGGTGCCGCCGTAGCTTCGCGCGATGCGTTCGTCGGCTTGCTCGAACTCGCGGAAAATGCGCGCCTGCGCCTCGGGCGCGATGCCGATGCCGGTGTCGCGCACCAAAAAAGAGATTTCATTGGGACCAATCCCCGGCTCGGCAATCAGCGCCACGCCGCCGGTCGATGTGAACTTGATCGCGTTCCCGGCGAGATTGAGCAGCACCTGTCGCAGCCGCGCCGCATCTCCGACCACTTCCGCCGGCAGCCGCTCGTCGACATAGGCGGCGATTTCGAGTTGTCTCAGCTGCGCCCGCGGCGCCAAGAGTTCGGTGATGTCCTCAATCAAGGCGGCAAGCGCGAAGGGACGATGTTCGAGGTCGATCTTGCCGGCCTCGATCTTGGAATAATCCAGAAGCTCCTCGATCAGCGACAGCAGCGCGTCGCCCGAGGTTTTCACCGCCTTGGCATAGGTCATCTGCTCCGGCGTCAGCGCTGTATCCAACAATAATCCGCTCATGCCGATGATGCCGTTAAGCGGCGTGCGAATTTCATGCGAAGCCATCGCGAGGAACCGCGACTTGGCACGGCTCGCTGCATTGGCCTGATCGCGCGCTTCGGCAAGCGCGCGCTCGGTCTCGGTGCGGTCGGTGACGTCGCGGCCGACGCATTGCATCTCGGCCGGTCGGCCGGCGTAGCTGCGGACCAGGCCTTCGCGCCACGCGATCCAGCGCGGTCCCAGGGGACCGGCGATCTTCTGGTCATGAATCCGCGTGCCATCCGGATCGAGCGCGGACTCACCTTGCTCAAGCACGGTGAATGTGAAGCGGCTGCCGACCAGCGCGCTTCGCGGTTGTCGCGCCAGTACGCAATAGGCGTCGTTGACGAAGGTGATAACGCCTTCCGCATCGCGCAGCACGATCAGGTCGCCCTGGGATTCGAACAGGCTGCGGGCGCGTTGCTCGGCCTCCTGCAATTCCCAATTGCGGTCGGCCAGCGCCTCGTTATGCAGCGCGATCTTGCGAAGTTTTTTGCGCATCAAGCGCAAGCGGATGCTCAAGGTGGCAAGCGCGACGCAGGCGAGTGCGAACAGGAAGCTGGCGCCGATCGCAAAGGTGTGGGGGTCATAGCCGGACTGTTCAGATCGGCTTCCGGCGATGAATCCATAGGCGCCGCCGAAGGTGGCGGAAAAGATCATGAACGAACGAATCGCGCCGGTAAGCCACGGGTGACGTCGCATGAAGCGGCGTATGCGTAACTTGATCCGGGAAAACCGCCGCATCGCCAACACCCTGAGATTGCGTAATCGCGATTGCGTCCGCGGTCGGCATTGGGACCGCCTCGGTGCGCCTCGTCTGCTTGAGGAGGACGATGAGACGGCGACCTTGCAAAGTGCTTGAGGCCGGGCGGCGTCACACGG
>DASSGM010000266.1:0-4129 GCA_035693465.1 Bradyrhizobium sp.
CGTGATCAAGGTTTCACCGGTCGAATCGGACACCAGGTGAAGATGAAAATAGTTGCCGGTCGTGGGCACCTTGACCCCTGTGTATCCTGTGAATCGTTGTGGAGCTTACCTGAGAGAATCATGCGCGGGTCGACCGATCAGGGATAACCCGGCTTTTTCTTCACAGGCCGCCAACGAAGGATAAGTCCATTCAGCTGCCCCGATGATAGTGCGCTTATGTGGACTTGTCTCTTCATAAGCTGGCGATGGCGCCGCGCAAGTGCTTGAACCGAGCGATATTATTCCGATCGCCAGACAAACGGCCGAGATTGTTGACGGATATGAACAAGGCCTGACATTTGCGGGACAATTTTGCACGGGCTCAATTCACCGCCACTTAGACTCAAACCTAAGAATCTAAAAATTATTGTTTTAGAAAAGGCCTGCTTGCGGATATGTCTCAAGTCAGCGTCAGACCAGCGTCGTCGGTAACGCCGAGATCGGATCAAGCGCGGCGGTGTTGCAAGTGGTAAAACAAGCCGGGTCGCAAACCAGCAAGGCATTTTGGATGTACGAATGGATCAAGGCGCTGCATGTGATAGCCATCATCGCGTGGATGGCGGGCATGCTCTATCTGCCGCGGCTGTTCGTCTATCATTGCGATGCGGAGACCGGGTCGAAACAGTCCGAGACATTCAAAACAATGGAACGTCGCTTGCTAAAAGGGATCATCAACCCGGCGATGATCGTGGCCTGGGTGAGCGGACCTTACCTCGCCTGGGTCGGCCACTGGTTTTCGGCGCCGTGGCTGCATGGAAAGCTCCTGCTTGTCCTTGTGCTGTCGGGCGTCCACGGTTTCTTTTCCCGCTGGGTGAAGGATTTCGCTGCCGATAAGAATACCAAAAGCCAGACATTTTACCGTATTATCAACGAGTTACCTACTGTGTTAATGATCGGGATTGTGATCCTGGTGGTGGTGAAGCCGTTTTGATGAAGGCTAGCCGTTAACAGCTCGACCGCGCGGCCTGCTTGCGGAAAGTCAGCCGATTTTCTATATTAGTGAAATCCCACCCCACGCAGGCGGATGTGGTTGCGTTCCGGCTTCCTCGTTGAGCCGGCCGCCGCATCAGGTTTGAAGCCTCTCCGGCGCTTTCCTTGCTCAGACCTGCGGACCTTCCTTTTTCTTGCGTCCGCATTTTCTAAAGCCACCTCGCAATCCTTCCCAAAATTACTCCACAGGACCACCCCAATGCGGGAAATGAAACTTCAAGACCTCAAAGCCCAGACGCCAGCCGAGCTCGTCTCGTTCGCGGAGGAAAAAGGGGTCGAAAATGCCAGCACCATGCGCAAGCAGGAGCTGATGTTCGCAATTCTCAAGCAACTCGCGATCCAGGAAACCGACATCATCGGCGAAGGCGTCGTTGAGGTTCTCTCCGACGGATTCGGATTCTTGCGCTCGCCGGATGCCAACTATCTGCCGGGACCTGATGATATCTATGTTTCGCCTTCACAGATCCGGCGCTTCGGGCTTCGCACCGGCGATACCATCGAAGGCCATATCCGCAGCCCCAAAGAAGGCGAACGCTATTTTGCGCTGCTGAAAGTCAACACGCTCAATTTTGAAGACCCGGAAAAGTCGAAACACAAAGTCAATTTTGACAATCTGACGCCGCTGTTTCCGAATCAACGCTTTCGGATGGAGATCGACGACCCTACCAGAAAGGACCTTTCTGCAAGGGTTATCGACATCGTTGCGCCGATCGGCAAGGGTCAGCGCGCCTTGATCGTGGCGCCTCCCCGCACCGGCAAGACCGTGCTGATGCAGAACATCGCACACTCGATTACGGCCAATCATCCCGAGTGCTATCTGATCGTGCTGCTGATCGACGAGCGTCCGGAAGAAGTCACCGACATGCAGCGCTCGGTGAAGGGCGAAGTCGTCTCGTCGACCTTCGACGAACCGGCGGTGCGCCACGTCCAGGTCGCCGAGATGGTGATCGAAAAAGCAAAACGGCTGGTCGAGCACGGCCGCGACGTGGTGATCCTTCTGGACTCGATCACGCGGCTCGGGCGAGCCTATAACACCGTGGTGCCCTCATCCGGCAAGGTGCTGACCGGCGGTGTCGACGCCAACGCGCTGCAGCGGCCAAAGCGTTTCTTCGGCGCCGCGCGCAATATCGAGGAGGGTGGCTCGCTCACCATCATCGCGACCGCGCTGGTCGATACCGGCAGCCGCATGGACGAAGTGATTTTCGAGGAGTTCAAGGGCACCGGCAATTCCGAACTGATTCTCGACCGCAAGGTTTCGGACAAGCGGACCTTCCCCTCGATCGACATTTCGCGCTCCGGCACCCGCAAGGAAGAACTGATCACCGATCCGCAGCTGCTGAAGAAAATGTACGTGCTGCGCCGGATCCTCAATCCGATGGGCACCATGGACGCGATCGACTTCCTGCTCGACAAGCTGCGCAACACCAAGAACAACGCAGAATTCTTCGAATCGATGAATACCTGAGGTTGTGCAGCAGGCGTGGAGGGCGGCTCTGCGGGAGCGTCCTTTTCGCCACGTCGACTCCATGTTGCGGTTTATGCTGCAGCAGCGTTGCAGCAAAAAGATCGCTGCGGCGTTAGCGCTCCTTCAAGCTAACTGTCTGAATTATTTCGATATTGGCAGGCCGACCGGCGGGTCGTCCCAATTGCCGCAGCATAAATGCTGCGGAATTGCCGCCATAACCACCGCACAATCAGCGCCTTTGCCCACCCGGCCGAACGAGTCGGCAAGTGGAAGTTACGTTGCCTTTTCAAGGGGCTCTGGAACAAATAGACGATGCATCCGCGGGAACAGACGATCTTTGCGCTATCGTCGGGCCGGCCGCCAGGCGCGATCTCCATTGTGCGGGTATCCGGGCCGCAGGCCGGAATGGTGCTGACCTCGCTCGCGGGCCGGATTCCGATGCCGCGGATGGCGACGCGGGCATTGCTGGGGGATGCACACCGCGAGCCGATCGACGATGCAGTCGTGCTGTGGTTTCCGGGACCGGCGAGCGCGACCGGTGAGGACGTCGCGGAATTTCACGTTCATGGCGGGCGGGCGGTGCTTGCGGCGTTGTTCACAGCGCTCTCGGGTTTCGCTGATGTCCGTCCGGCGGAGCCGGGCGAATTCACCCGGCGCGCGTTCGAGAATGGCAAGCTCGATCTCCCCGAGGCCGAAGGCCTCGACGATCTGATCCACGCCGACACCGATCGGCAACGGCGCCAGGCACTGCGTCAGCTGAAAGGCCTGCTCGGCGACAAAGCCCGCGACTGGCGCGCGCAGATCATCGAAGCCTCTGCATTGATTGAGGCTGGGATCGATTTCTCCGACGAAGGTGATGTGCCCGCTGAATTGATTGCGCCGGCAGTGGCAAAAATCAAAACGCTGCTTGGCGAAATCCAGGAGGTGCTTGCAGCACAGGGCCGAAGTGAACGGCTGCGGGAGGGGTTGGTGGTTGCGATCGCAGGTCCCCCGAACGTCGGCAAGTCGACGCTGATGAATCAGCTGGCACGACGCGAGGTCGCGATCGTCTCGCCGCATGCCGGCACCACGCGCGATATCATCGAGGTGCAGCTCGATCTCGACGGTTATCCGGTAACCGTGATCGACACCGCCGGCATTCGCGAGACCGACGATCCCGTGGAGCAGGAGGGGGTGCGTCGCGCGCGGGCGCGTGCGGCGGAAGCTGACCTGGTGTTGTGGATGATCGATGCGCAGCACGAGCAAAGCCCGCAGAGCGGTGCCGCCCCGGTATGGACGGTGCGCAACAAGATTGATCTTGATGCCGTCGGGGCTGAGTCACCGAAGCCGAACCAGGCGGCGGCTGTCGGGCAGGAGAGGCGGCTCGGCTACGATGTCGGAATCTCGGCGAGCCGCGGCGATGGAATTCCCGAGTTAATCTCGGCCCTGGTTGCGTTCGCGCGGGATTTCCTGGGCTCAGGCCAAGACGGCTTGATCAGTCGGGCGCGGCAACGAAAATTGCTGCAGGAAACAGTGGGTTCGCTGCAGCGGAGCATCGAAGTGATCGGCGAGGGCGAGGAGCTTGTGGCCGAAGAGTTGCGGGTCGCGGCTCATGCCCTAGGTCGGCTTCTTGGCCGCATCGACGTCGAAGACATT
>DASSGM010000267.1:0-9745 GCA_035693465.1 Bradyrhizobium sp.
CGACAAGAAGCTGACAGACGAGAAGCATCAAGCGCGACATGGCCGCGATCCTCTCGACTCCCCTCCCCCTTGCGGGGAGGGGTCGGGGGTGGGGGTGCCCAGCGCACCGATCCTAACGTACCCCCCTCCCGCAAGGGGGGAGGGAGCAGACCGCCCTCGCGCCGAGTACTCACCCAAGAATGCAGAACGCGACATCACGCGGCCTCCACCGGCGCTTGCGACGACTGCGCGTAGCCCTTCATCACCTCGTCCTTGAGCACGCTCCAGATTTCCCGATGCAGCGCGTGAAAATCCTCCTCCATGCGGACCTCCGAACTGTCGCGGGGCCGTGAAAGCGGCACGCGCCAGTCGCCGATGATGCGCGCGCCAGGCCCCGCCGACATGATCACGACGCGGTCCGCCAGCGCGATCGCCTCCTCGAGATCGTGGGTGACAAACAGCACCGCCTTGCGGTCGGCGCTCCACAATTGCAGCAGCAGGTTGCCCATGATCTGTCTGGTCTGGGCATCGAGCGGACCGAACGGCTCGTCCATCAACAGGATCTTGGGATCGCGGATCAACACCTGCGCCAGGCCGACGCGCTTGCGCTGCCCGCCCGACAGCATATGAGGATAGCGGTTGCCGAACGCCGCAAGACCGACCGACGTGAGCCAGGCCTGCGCGCGTTCCAGCGACTGCGCGCGCGGCACGCCCGATACCTCGAGCCCAATGGCGACATTGTCGATCGCGGTCTTCCAGGGAAACAGCGCATCGGCCTGAAACAGATAGCCGGCTTGCCGGTTGAGGCCGGCAAGCGGCGAGTCGAAAATCCGCACCGTTCCCGATGACGGTCTGAGCAGGCCGGCGGCGACGTTCAACAGCGTCGATTTTCCGCATCCGGTGGGCCCGACAATGGCGACGAACTCGCCATGCTCGACCGAGAGCCGGACTTGCTCGACCGCGGTGTAGACGCGCGCGTCGCTCAGCCGAAACGCCACCGTCGCGTCGTCAAGTGCGACCGCCGTCGATCCTGCGGTTACACCCGCCTGCACGCGCTTCCCCTGATGTCACTTGTTGTGGCGTATGGATTAGCGTCCCGGCTTCGACAATTCAACCGATCCCCGCAACATGCAGGCACCGCGCCGGCTTGGTGGGTCGAAGGCGGTGTGATAATTCCAAGACATGACCGCCCCGCCCCTGATCGCATTTGCGCATGTCGGCAAGAGTTTTGACGGCGGCCGCGTCAGGGCTGTGGACGACGTCTCGATCGAGGTCGCAGGAGGCGAATTCCTCGCCATCGTCGGCGGCTCCGGCTCGGGCAAGACCACGCTGCTGCGGCTTGCGAACCGGCTGATCGACGCCGACGAGGGCCACATCACGGTCGAAGGCGAGGACGTGCGCGCGGTCGACCCGGTTCAATTGCGCCGCCGCATCGGCTACGTGTTTCAGAGCGGCGGGCTGTTCCCGCATATCAGCGTCGCCGGCAATATCGGGATCACGCCGAAGCTGCAGGGCACGCCGGCGTCGGAGATTGATTCGCGGGTAGATGAACTGCTCGATCTGGTGCGGCTCGATCGCACCCTGTACCGCGATCGCTTTCCGCACGAGCTGTCGGGCGGGCAGCGCCAGCGCGTAGGCGTCGCGCGGGCACTGGCGGCGAGGCCGCGCATCGTCTTGATGGATGAGCCGTTCGGCGCCCTCGATCCCCTCACCCGCGATGCGCTCGGCGACGACTACCGTGCCTTGCACAGCAAGCTCGGGCTGACCACGGTCATGATCACCCACGACATGACCGAAGCCATCCTGCTCGCGGACCGCATCGCCGTGATGCGCGCCGGGCGGCTACTGGCACAGGGCACGCTGACAGAACTTTCCGACAGCGAGGATGCTTACGTCGGCGAACTGCTGCGCACGCCGCGGCGGCAAGCGGAGCGGCTCAACGTGCTGTTGCCGCGGGACGGCGCGGCATGAGTTTCTTCTCCGACCCGCGCTGGAGCGAGGCGCTGTCTCATTTGCCGGATTATCTCGGCAATCATGTGCGCGTCAGCGTCACCGCGCTGGCGCTCGGACTTTTGGCCAGCCTGCCGCTGGCAGTCGCGGCGCGCAACCAGCCGGTGATGCGCGGCGCGCTGCTCGGACTTGCCAGCATCGTGCAGACGATACCGGGCCTGGCGCTACTCGCGCTGTTCTATCCGCTGCTGCTGGCGCTCGCGGCAGTGGCACTGGCCTGGTTCGGCTTTGGCTTTTCCGCGTTCGGATTCCTGCCGGCGGTGCTGGCGCTGGCGCTGTACTCGATGCTGCCGGTGCTGCGCAACACCATCACCGGCCTGCAAGGGGTCGACGCCGCGATCCTGGAGGCCGCGCAGGGCGTCGGCATGACGGCGCGGCAGTCGCTATTCATGGTGGAGCTGCCGCTGGCGCTGCCGGTGATGATGGCGGGCATCCGCACCGCGGCGGTCTGGGTGATTGGAACCGCGACCCTGTCCACACCGATCGGCCAGACCAGCCTCGGCAATTATATCTTTGCCGGCTTGCAGACCCAGAACTGGGTGTTCGTGCTGTTCGGCTGCCTCGCCGCCGCGGTGCTGGCGCTCGCGGTCGATCAATTGCTGGCCTTGATCGAGATCGGCATTCGCAACCGCAGCCGTCTGCGCGCCGCGCTCGGCGGCATCGGCATAGCAGTGCTGGTTGGCGCGACGCTGGTCCCCTCGATGGCGCGCTCGCCATCGAGCTACATTGTCGGCGCCAAGACCTTTGCCGAGCAATATGTGTTGTCGGCGCTGATCGCGCAGCGGCTGCGGGCGGCGGGATTATCGGCGGCGTCGCGCGAGGGCCTCGGCTCCAACGTGATTTTCGATGCGCTGGTCTCCGACGATATCGACGTCTATGTCGATTATTCCGGCACGCTGTGGGCCAACCAGTTTCACCGCACCGATATCAAGCCGCGCGACCAATTGCTCGGCGAATTGAAGGCGACGCTGGCGCAACAGAAAGTCACCTTGCTGGGCGAACTCGGCTTTGAGAACGCCTATGCGCTGGTGATGCCGCGAAAGCGCACTGAAGCGCTCGGCATTCACTCGATTGCCGATCTCGCCTCGCATGCGAGAACGATGTCAATGGCCGCCGATTACGAGTTTTTCTCGCGGCCGGAATGGGCCGGGCTGCGAGAGGCCTATGGACTGTCATTTCGGGCGCAGCGGCAGATGCAGCCTGATTTCATGTACGCCGCCGTTGCCTCCGGCGAGGTCGACGTGATCGCGGGCTATACCAGCGACGGACTGATTGCCAAATACGATCTGGTGGTGCTGGAGGATTCGAAACACGCAATTCCTCCTTACGACGCGATTGTCCTGCTCGCGCCGAAACGCGCTTCCGATCAGGCGTTGCGGCAGTCGCTGCAACCGCTGCTCGGCAGGATCGACATATCGGCGATGCGCGAGGCCAATTTGCGCGCCGCCGGCGGCGACGGCGCTTCGTCGCCGGATGCGGTGGCGGGCTGGCTGTGGGAGAAGATCGGCAAGCGGTGAGGCAACAACCGCAGGGCGGCAAAGCGCAACCGGGTCCCGCCCTTTCAGCGCGGCTTTTTAGCTGGCTTGGTTGGCGGGCGCGACGCGGGTGCGGCTTTTGCCGGAGCCGGGCGTTCGGGCTCGATGGCGTTTCCGACCGCCGCGATCTGGATCCGCTGGTTGACCGCCGCCGCCGGACGGGACGTATCCAGCAATTGCTCCTCGCCGAGACCGATCGCCTGCAGGCGTTTTGAGGGAATCTTGAAGGTGTTCACCAGCACTTCGCGGATCACGTCGGCTCGCCTCTGACTCAGCGTCAGGTTGTTTTCGCGTCTGCCGGCCGATACGGTATGGGCGACAATCAGGAATTTGTAGGTCAGCAGTTTCGGATCGCTGAGCACATCGGCGATGCGCCCAAGCGCTCGATAGGATTCGGGCCGAATCACAGCGGCGTCCTCGTCAAACCGAATCTCGACGACGAGTTGCGGCAGCTTGAGCAGCTGGGGCGCGACAGGCGGTCGCTTTGTCGCCGCTCCGTCCGCTCTCGATCTTACCCTGTCGGCAGCCTGCTGCCGCAGCGCGGCGATATCCAGATCCGGCGCAGTTTCAAGGCCGGCAAGCTTGTTGACCCAGTCCGCTGGCGTGCCGGCCACCGGGGTCTGCGCCGAGGATGGGGATGCGATGGAGCCGACCAGCAGGGCGATCAGGAGAGTAACGTGGCGCCGGGTCTGGTTCCGCAATCGCATCAGCGATACCCCGCTTCGGCAATGGCCTTGTTGCAATTGATGCTCACTCCGCGCGGCCCAGCCAACAGGCAATCCAGTGCCTTGCCGCTATCGCCCTTTGGGACGTCGGTACAGAATTTGGCTACGTCGCGCGCGCATAGTTTGGTGACGGCCGCGCGTGCGGCTACGCGTTTCTGGATCGCATCGAAGGCGCGGCCAAAGTCATTCTTGCACTGGGGCGACAACACATCCTGATTGCGGTTCAGACAATCCTTGAGACGGGTGGGATCAGGATTCACGCCGCGGCAGTTCGCATCGATGTCCTTGGCACAGCTTTCTGCCAGCATTGCTGCCGCGTCTTCAAATCTCATGGTCTCTGCGAACGCCGAAGACCACAAGGCGATTGGAAGAACAAGCATTATCGATCGGATCGGGTTCATGGACTGATCTCAGACGAATTGGGCGCCGATGGTCAAGCTCTTGGGAAGGGAAAACTTCAGATAATGGGGCTGCGCCGCAAGAAGGCTCGCCGTCGGTGCGCCTCACGCGAACGCGGTGGCCAGGAACGCGGCAAGGATGCCGCCGATCAGCAGGTATTTGACCGCGTAATAGGCGCGCTTGTTCCAAGCCTTCATCCGCTTGCCCGCCAGCCGCACCTGGTAGAGGTAGCCGAAGATCCGGTTGAGCCAGCCGACGCGCTCGCCTTCTTCGTTC
This sequence comes from Bradyrhizobium sp., assembly GCA_035693465.1. GTDB lineage: Bacteria > Pseudomonadota > Alphaproteobacteria > Rhizobiales > Xanthobacteraceae > Bradyrhizobium. Next base: position 4,925 of record DASSGM010000267.1, read on the forward strand.
TGCGTGGCGCTCTCATTGACGATGTGCTTTGAGACCCAGCGATTGACCGCGGTCATCGCGCGATTGCGCAGCGGACGTTCGACGTCGCAGAACAGGATGATGCGGTCGTCGCTGGTGGTGTTCTCGGCATAGTGCAGATAGGTCTCGTCGAACAGCAGGTCCTCGCCCTCGCGCCAGGAGTAAGGCTCGCCGTCGATGAAGATCCGGCATTCGCCCGGCGTTTTCGGCACCACCAGTCCGAGGTGATAACGCAGCGAGCCGGCATAGGGATCGCGGTGCTGGACCAGCCGGCCGCCCGGCGGCAGGCTCGCGAACATCGCACCCTTGACGGTCGGAATCGCATTGACGAGTTCAACGGTCTTCGGGCAATTGGCGATCGCCGACGGCAACGCCGCGTCGTACCATTTCAGGTAGAATCGCTTCCACCCCGTCCTGAAAAACGAATTAAAGCCCCAGTCGTTGTATTTGTCGGCGGCCTTGATCTGGCCTTGCGCGAACAGCACCAGCGCCTCGTCGCGGATCACCTGCCAATTGTCGCGAAGCGCCTTGAGTTCGGGGATTGTTTCCTGTCGCAGGATCGGCCGGTTCGGCACCGCCGAGAACAGATACATCAGCACATTGTACGGCGCCATGAGGGTGGAATGGTCCGAGATCTGCCGCCAGAATCCAAGCCTTACCTTGCCGCGGAAATGCACTGCGATGGCCGAGCCAACGAAGGCCCAGACCACAAGAAACTGTGGCGTGAACAAACGCATCAGCATCGCTGAGAAACCGAAAAAAGCCCTCTGCCCGGCCAAAATAGCAGATTCTCGCGGCCACACTCAAGGCAGCCACGGCTCCGGCTTCGCCCTTAAGTCCGGTAGCCTACAATCCCCGCACGAGGCCGGCGTCGATCAATAGCCGGTTGAACCGGCGGGCTTCCGCGCCATCCTTGCAGGCGTAGAACAGGCCCCTGCAGCGCAGCATGATCTTCTTCTGCTCCTCGAACGAGGGATCGAGGGGAATGCCGGCGGCCTCCTGGATCACCAGCGGCAAATAGGGGCCGTCGACGGTGTCCATCACCGCGGGACTCTTGACCGGCTCGAAGTTGATCGCGTCGATGGCGTAATAGGTCGCGTAATAGCGCGGATCGTATTTGTCGAGCTTCCTGCCGACGCCGGCCTCATCGAGGCCGGGATCGAGAACGTGCGGCGAGAATTCGGGCTGATGATCGCCGTAACGCACGATCAAGAACGGCTGCGCCGGGAATTTCTTTTTCAACCCCGCAATGAATGCGGTGTAGTCCTCGGCGCTCATCGCCTGCCGGCGCAAATATTCATCGACCACGGGCTCGTTGCCGGGCTTGCGCCAGAACGGCATCAGGTCGGGTCGAAACCGGGTCTCCCAGGGAAAATGATTGGCAGCGAGATAGACGAACATGAACACCGGCGTATTCGGTGTCTGCTGCGACATCAGCCCCAGGGCCTTATCGTAAAAGAAGCTGTCGGGCTCGACGTCCTTGGCGCCGAGATCGCGCGCGTCGTAGAAATGCTGGATGCCCGTGGTGGTCTGGAAGCTGCGCGCGCTCATGAAGGCGCCATAGGCCGGATAGAGCGAGATCGTGTTGTAGCCGCAGCGGCGCAATGCCAGCGGCAGTCCGCGCTCGACGCGACCCGAAGCGATGCGCGTGACAAAATAGGAAAACCGGCCGAACGAGCGCGACGAGAGCCCGGCGAGCACATTGTATTCGGTGAACCAGCTGGGGCCGCCATTGCTCTCGGCCAGGAATTTACGCTCCTTGCCGTCGAACGATTTGAAATGACTGCCATAGCCCGGCGGCACCTTGACGCCTGCTGCCTGACGGATGTCGAAACTCGACTCGTCATGAATCATGATGATGTTGGGTCGGCGGCCGGCGGGATGGCAGGCGTCCAATAGCGGCATCTTGAGACGCTCGGCGGCAACCGCGTCCGATTCCATGAAACCGTAGTTGATGAAATCCGACACCGCGGTGACGCCGGAACGGGCAAATTTCGACAGATAGCCGTCGTCGTAATAGCCGCGCCAGGCTTCATCCGGCCAGGCGAGGGAATATCCGACCAGCGCGGCAAGGCAGGCCAGCTTGCCCGCCAATGCCGGCAGGCGACGGATCCGGAACGGATCGAGCCACCACAGCGCATACATCAAGGGGATGATGACAAGGGCCGCGCCGATCACCGACCAGCGCAGATTGGGAAAGATCGTAAACAGAAAGGCCGCGGTATCGCGATCGATCACCATCAGATCGACGAAGTTCGCGGTCATCTGCACGATGTCGTGCTTGAGCCGCGACAGCAGGATCAGCACCACGACGAGCGTGAGCGAGAGCGCGCCCGACAGGGCTGGACGCCGCAGCAGCGCGATCCAGAAGAAGTTCAAAATCCCCCACGACAGCAGAAAGCCCGTGCGCGAACCGAGATCTGTTTCGGTGTGAAGCATGACGCCCAGCGCCGCCAGATGCGGCGCCGCAACGGCCAATAGCCGCCAGATGCCGAACGAGTTGACGCTTACGGCGGAAACCGTAGCGGAGGGACCTTGGTCTGGCGCGAGCGCCATGAACGGGACGCAACTACACCCGGCAGCGTGTTTGGGGCCTTGGCTGGCGATGACCAGGAGACGGACGACGCAGCCGGCGCCTGCGGCGTGTCATAAAAATGTAGTGGAACCGTAATGAACAGGCAATGAATTTGGTTCGCTTGGCGTGAGACTGGCAAATCCCGCGTTAACGCTTTGCCCCGGGGGTGGCGGGCCAGGCCAGCCGCGGCCGGCTGGCGATGCCGTCAGTCCGGACCGTCCGGGTGGGAATGACCGCGCCGGTTGCCCGGCATCGCGCAGATATTCCGGCTCATGCCGGTGGCATCAGGCCGAGACGCTTGGCGAAGATCCTGTCCATCATCCGTTTGGGCAACCAGGCCGTCATCAGGTGCCGCATCGGATCCGGGGCGACCTGATAGCGCACCTTGGGATTGGACAAAGTCAAGGCGTCAAACACGCGCTCGGCGATCTTTTCCGGCGGCAACCCGATCGAGTCGAGATGCTGCATATAGGCGCCGACCTTCTGCAGCGCCGGCAAGTAGGGCGAGTTCTGGTAGCGGGAAGTGTCGACGGCCTCCTGACCCTTGCTCCAGATCGGCGTCTTCACCGGGCCCGGCGCAATGATAATCACATCGATGCCGAACAGCATCATTTCGCGGCGCAGGCTTTCCGACAGTCCCTCGATCGCGTGCTTGGAAGCCGCATAGGCCGCCGAGAACGGGTTGCCGTTCTTGCCGGCCACCGAGCTGATCATCACGATCCGGCCCTTTGGCCCCTTCAGCGACGGATCGGAACCCAGCAGCGGCCCGAAGGCCTGCGTCGAGATGATCGGCCCGATCACATTGACATCCATCTGGCGGCGGAATTCGTCCGCTGCGAGCTCGAGCACCGGCCCCGCGACCGCAATGCCGGCATTGTTGACGAGACCGAACAGCGTTTCGCCATTCAGCGCGGCGCGGACCTCGCGCGCGGCGCCAAATACCGCGGCCTCGTCGGTGACGTCGAACAATAGCGGGGTGAAATTCGCGCCGAATTCGCGTTTCAAGCGGTCGGCGTCGGCCTGTTTGCGGACGCTGCCGAACACGCGAAATCCGCGATCGAGCAGCAGCTTTGCGGTGGCCCAGCCGATTCCGGTGGAGGCGCCGGTGATGACAACGGATTGCATGGTTGGTCCTTTCACCATCGTTGCGAACGGTCTTTTCGATCTTGCACGTCGCGACAATGCCAGGATTCGAGGTCTGCAAGGCCTGGAACGCGAAGCAATTATCTGAACCGCAGATTTTCACGTGAGAGCTGGCCGATCGCCGTGCAGCCCATCAACTTCATTCCCCGCTCGATCTCCGCCCGCATCAGGCCAAGCGCCCGCTCAACGCCGGCCTGACCGGCCGCCGCGAGAGGATAGAGATAAAAGCGTCCGACTCCAACGGCCTTGGCCCCGAGCGAGAGCGCCTTCAATACGTGGGTGCCGCGCTGGATTCCTCCGTCCATGATCACGTCGATGCGATCCCCGACCGAATCCACGATTTCGGCCAGCTGATCGAATGCTGCACGCGAGCCGTCGAGCTGCCGCCCGCCATGATTGGACAGCACGATGCCAGTGCAGCCTATCTCACTTGCGCGTTTCGCATCAGCCACCGACATGATTCCCTTCAGACAAAATTGACCGTCCCACAGTTGAACCATTTCGGCCACATCGTCCCAGTCCATGGAGGGGTCCAGCATCTCGGTGAAATACTTGCCGATCGACAGCGCTCCGCCGCTCATGTCGATGTGTTGGTCGAGCTGCGGCAGCCTGAAACTCTCATGCGTGAGGTAATTGATGCCCCACGTCGGCTTGATCGCGAACTGTAACATCCCGCCAAGCGTCAGCCTGAAAGGAATGGAAAACCCGGTGCGCAAATCGCGCTCGCGGTTGCCGCCTGTAATGCTGTCCACCGTTAGCATCATGACCTCGACGCCGGCGTCCTTGGCGCGTTGCATCATGGCGCGGTTGAGACCGCGATCCCTGTGGTAATAGAATTGATAAACCTGCGGCGTATCGTGCGCCTTGCGCAATTCCTCCAGGCTGACCGTGCCAAGCGAGGATACGCCGAACATGGTGCCGTATTTGGCGGCCGCAGCGGCCACGGCACGTTCGCCCTGATGATGAAACAGTCGTTGCAACGCAGTCGGCGAGCAATAGACCGGCATGGCAAGCTTTTGGCCCATCACTGTTACCGACATGTCGATGGCTTCCACGCCGCGCAGGACGTTGGGCACGAGGTCGCA
>DASSGM010000268.1:0-7556 GCA_035693465.1 Bradyrhizobium sp.
ATTGCGGAAATGCGGCTTCGAGCAGCTCACGGCCACGGCCGATCTCGCACAATAGTCCGCCTTCTGATGTCAGGTGCCGCCGGGCCTCTTTCAAGATGCGGCGGACCACATCAAGTCCGTCGACGCCGCCATCGAGGGCGAGTTTCGGCTCGGCGCGGCATTCGCGCGGCAGCTCCGCCATGCCTTCGGCATCGACATAGGGCGGATTGGAAATAATCAGGTCGTAACGCGCCTCGCCGAGCGGCCCGAACAGATCACCCCGATGCAATTTGATGCGCTCCCCTAGGCCGTACTCGGTAATATTGTGCGCGGCGACATCAAGCGCGTCTTTCGAGACATCCACCGCGTCGATCCGCGCCTGCGGAAAGCTGCGCGCAGCGAGGACGGCCAGGCACCCCGAGCCGGTGCAGAGGTCGAGCACGCGTTTCACCGATGCCGGATGTTCGATCAGCGAGCCACCGTCGTCATCGGCTTGGCCGCCGAAATGGGAGTCCAGCAACTCAGCGATGAAGGAGCGCGGCACGATCACGCGTTCGTCGACATAAAAGGGCAGCCCGCGCAGATAGATTTTGTTGACCAGATAGGCCGCGGGTTTCCGCGAGATGACGCGCCGGGCAATCACCTCGAGGATGGCCTTGGCTTCGCGCGCTGTGACCCGCGCGGTCGCGAAGGTCTCGAACTGGTCGGGATGGAGATGCAGCGTCTCGCAGACCAGGAACGCAGCCTCGGCCACGGGATCGGTGGTGCCGTGCGCGAACACCAGTTTTGCCTCGACGAAGCGGCTCACCGCATAGCGGACGAAATCAAGCAGTGTGAGCAACTCACCGGATGGCGGTTTTGAAAACTTCGATGCGATGCGGCCGCGCCTGGCAAGCGCTCTCGCGCGTCTCGCCATCAGGATTTGGTCCAGCGTGCGGCGGCGGCATCATCGTGGTGGCGCGCATCGACCCAGCCGGTTCCCGCGGTACTTTCCTCGCGCTTCCAGAACGGCGCATTGGCCTTCAGATAGTCCATCAAAAACTCGGCGGCCTGAAACGCCGCCTGCCGATGCTGTGATGCCGTCAGCACCAGCACGATATTTTCGCCGGCGGCGATGCGGCCGACGCGGTGCACCACGGTCAACCCGCTCAACGGCCAGCGCGATAGTGCGGTCTCCGCGTGACGGGAAATTTCGGCCTCCGCCATTTCAGGATAGTGTTCGAGCGTCAACGCTGCGACGGTCTCGTTGCCCTCGTTGCCGCGACAAATGCCGGAGAAACTCACGACGGCGCCGATATCGGTGCGGCCTTGGGTGAGCGCGGCGATCTCGTGCGCGATGTCGAAGTCGGCCTCCTGGATGCGGATGGTGACGCGAGCGGTCATGAGTTTATCGCGATGGCTGCAAGGTTAGCCGCCGGTCATCGGCGGGAAGAAGGCAATCTCGCGGGCGCCGGCAATCATCGCATCCGGTTTGACATGAGCGTGGTCGATCGCAGCGCGGATCACCCGTGGCCTCTCGAAGGCATAAGCGTAGCTCTCGTCGCGCCTCGCCAGCCAGGCCATCAGGTCGTCCACGGTACGAACGCTCGCCGGCGGCTCGACCGTTTCCTCGGCTTTGCCGACGCGCTCGCGCACCCAGGCGAAATACTTCACCTTCATGCCTCATCCTCCTTGATGAGGTGATGAACGCCGGCGCGGAAATAATCCCAGCCGGTGTAGATCGTGACTATCGCCGAGATCCATAGCAGCGAGAGGCCGATCTGGGTGACGACCGGGACCACCAGATCGCCGGCCTCGCCGGCGAGCAGGAATCCGATCGCGACCAGCTGTACCGTGGTTTTCCATTTTGCGAGCTTGGTCACGGGCACGCTGACGCGCAAGGCAGCGAGATATTCCCGCAACCCCGACACCAGAATCTCGCGGCACAGGATCACGATGGCGGCCCACAGCGTCCAGCCGTGAATGATCCCGTCGGCGGCCAGCATCAGCAGGCACGACGCAACCAGGAGCTTGTCGGCGATCGGGTCCAGCATCCGGCCGAACGCCGACTGCTGGTCCCAGATTCGCGCATAGTAGCCATCGAGAAAATCCGTAACTCCGGCGGCGATGAACACGGCCACCGCCACCCAGCGCAGCCAAAGCGGACCGTCCATGATGGACTGGGCGTAAACGCAGCCCACCACCACCGGAATGGCGGCGATTCTGGCATAGGTCAGGACGTTCGGGAGGGACAGCGATCCCTTTGCCGCCGCTCTTGTGGTTGCGATGTTCATCCGTCTTACCAATACCGCTGAAGCACCAAGGTCAACCGTGTGGCACACATGATTCCCAGGAGACGGCGCCAAAGTGATTTGAAACCCACGTTTAGCCCGGCTGGGTGTGGAAAAACTCGAAAATCTTGCGTGCGCTTTCGGCGCTGACGCCTGGAACCTTGCCCAGGTCGGCGATCGACGCTCGCTCGATCTCCTTCAACGTTCCGAAATGATGCAGCAAGGCACGTTTGCGTGACGGGCCGATGCCGGGAATCTCCTGCAAGCCCGCTTCGCGAATGTCCTTTTTCCGCAGCTTGCGGTGCGAGCCGATCACGAAACGATGCGCCTCGTCGCGCAGCCGCTGAATGAAGTACAGCACCGGGTCGCGCGGCTCGAGCCTGAGGGGCTCGCGGTCCGGCATGAACAGGGTTTCGCGGCCGGCGTCGCGGTCCGGCCCCTTGGCGACCGCCAGCAGCGAGACCTGCGTCAGTCCGAACCCGTCAAAAATCTCGCGGACCGCGTTGAGCTGGCCGCGGCCGCCATCGATGATGACGAGGTCGGGCCATTGCGGAAACGAATCGTCGTCTGCTTTGGGTTTGGCGGCACCGGTTTCCACCGCCGGCATCAACAGCCGCTTGAAGCGCCGCTGCAGCACCTCGCGCATCATCGCGTAATCATCTCCCGGCGTCAGGCCTTCGGACTTGATGTTGAACTTGCGATACTGGTTCTTGAGGAAGCCGTCCGGCCCCGCCACGATCATGGCACCCACCGCATTGCTGCCCTGGATGTGACTGTTGTCGTAGACCTCGATCCGCCTCGGCAGATGCGGCAGCCCCAGCGTGGTGACGAGGCCCTGCAGCAAGCGGCCCTGGGTCGCGGTATCGGCGAGCTTGCGACCGAGTGCCTCGCGCGCATTGGTGAGCGCGTGCGCGACCAGCTCCTTCTTTTCGCCGCGCTGGGGTGTCGAGACTTCCACCTTGAAGCCTGCCTTGATCGAGAGCGCGTTGGCCAGCAGCTCGCATTCCTCGATCTGGTGCGACAGCAGGATGAGTTTCGGCGGCGGTTTGTCGTCGTAGAATTGCGCGAGGAACGAGGCCAGCACCTCCTGCGCGGTAAACGATTTGTCCGCGCGCGGAAAATAGGCGCGGTTGCCCCAGTTCTGTCCGGTGCGAAAGAAGAATACCTCGACGCAGGAATAGCCGCCCTCCTGATGGATGGCGAAGACGTCGGCTTCCTGCACGGTGCGCGGATTGATGCCCTGCTGCGACTGGATCGCCGACAGCGCCGCGAGACGGTCGCGGTAAAGCGCTGCGGTTTCAAAGGCGAGTTCGGCCGAGGCCTTTTCCATTTCGCCGGCAAGCTCCTGCTTCACCAGATCGCTGCGGCCGGAAAGGAAATCCTTGGCCTCGCGCACCAGCTCGGTATAGCCGGGAAAATCGATCTCGCCGGTACACGGCCCCGAACAGCGGCGGATTTGATAGAGCAGGCAGGGCCGGGTGCGGCTTTCAAAAAACCCGTCGGTGCAGGAACGGATCAGAAAGGCGCGCTGCAGCGCCGTGATGGTGCGATTGACCGCGCCCGCCGAGGCGAACGGCCCGAAATACCTCCCGGGCCGCGTCTGCGCGCCGCGATGCTTGAGTATCTGCGGCGCCCAATGATCGCCCGTGATCAGTATGTAGGGAAACGACTTGTCATCGCGCAGCTGCACGTTGAAGCGCGGACGCAACTGCTTGATCAGGTTGGCCTCGAGCAGCAACGCCTCGGTTTCGGTCGAAGTGGATACGATCTCGACCGACACCGTGGCCGCGATCATGCGCATGATGCGCGCCGGCTGGACCGCAGCGATCCTCGCATAGGACGCAAGCCGCTTCTTGACGTTTTTCGCCTTGCCGACATAGAGCACGTCATTTGCCGCATTGAGCATGCGGTAGACCCCGGGCGAGGTCGGGGCGAGCCGCACCGCCTGCTCGATCGCGGCGTGGCCGATCGCCAGCGGGCCCTCCGCTACGGCCTCGCCGGGCGGTTCCGGAATGTCGGGCAGCAGCGCCTCGTCGTCGTCCTCGATGGGAGCCGTCGCGGGGTCGATATCCGCCGTGACGGCATCCTGCGGCGGCAAATCCGGCTGGGAACCGCGCTGCGCCCTCCGCGGGCCGGGTGCCTTCGGGTTCTCGGTGGAATCTTGATCCATGGACCTGAACTTAAGCGGCGGAAGCGGGCATCGCCAGCATCGAGGGCGCCGGGCCATCCCCGGGACGCGCGGGGCCGCTGGCAACACTTTCTTAAGAATGCTGAGCGGGCGGTAACCGCCCTTAACAACCCTTTAACTTAAGAGTCTCGATAAATCTTACCGGAAAAAGTGGAGTTCCGTAACCACGCGGGTTCGCGTTGCGCTCGATAGGTCGGGTGCGAACCGGCGGTCACGGCAGTTGCGTGGAGAGTGAGATGAAAAGGTTCGTCTCGGGCGCGGTGGCATCGATTGCCGCGGGCTGGATGGCGTCGGCGCAGGCGGCCGACATCCCTTACGGATCGCGCGCTCCCTATACCGTCAACCAGCCGCTCAACATCTATAGCTGGGCCGGCCCTTATCTCGGCGCCAATCTCGGCTACGCTTGGGGCTCGGTCGATAACAACCCCACCAAGCCATCGGGTTTTGTGGGCGGCGCCCAGGTCGGTTACAACTGGCAAAGCGGACCGTGGGTGTTTGGCGTCGAAGGTGACATCCAGGCTAGCGGCGCCGATGATACATTTGCCCCCTGGAAATTCTCGAACCCGTGGTTCGGCACCGTGCGCGGCCGGGCCGGCTATGCCTTGAGCAACATCTTGTTCTTCGGCACCGGCGGTCTGGCATTCGGCGAATTGCGCGGCGAGACATTCGGACTGTCGGAATCCCACACCAGTGCGGGCTGGACTGCAGGCGTCGGCGCCGAATTCGGCTTCGCGCCGGGCTGGAGCGCGAAAGTCGAATATCTCTACGTCGATCTCGCCAACAGCAACTTCACCATTACCGGCGTGTCGAACGGTTACCGGTTCGGATTGGTGCGCGCCGGCGTCAACTATCACTTCTGATAGCAACAAGAAAAAATTTATCGCAACCTCCCGGCCGCCTTCCGCGGCCGGGATTTTTTTGCATGGCGTTTTCAAGCGAAGTGGGTACCGGTTCGCGTGAAGAAAACGCGTCAAAAACAAGAAGCCTCGGTTCTGATACCATCAGAACCTGTGCGCTTCAGGACGAAATCACCAGGTTGACCGCCTTGGGCCCTTTGCCCTTTTTGTCCGGTTCGACCTCAAATGTGATGCGCTGTCCTTCGGTCAGATCCTTCAATCCCGCGCGCTCCACCGCGGTGATGTGAACGAACACGTCGCGGCCGCCGTCATCGGGCTTGATGAAGCCGTAGCCTCGTTCTCCGTTGAAGAACTTGACCGTACCAGTCATGGCCATCGGGAAAACTCCTCCCCCGTACTGCTTTGCCGCTACGCGTTTTCGGCGTATCGGCCCGACCGGAAATTCGCCGTCGGAAAGCCTGGCCACCTGGACAGATCAAGCGGCAAACGCCGATCCGCCTGTAAAATAGTTGAGGCCTTGTCACTCCGCCGCAACCATTCGCGGAAGCGGAACGTAAAGCCGGTCTTAATAGACTTAAGCATAATACGGTTCGTCGCAAATTGCCTACGGCTCAAATCGGACTTTTCGGCTGCGCCTCAAATGCGCAAGGCTTGGCTAGGCCCTGGGCGTCTCCAGCCTGAACCGCCCGGCACCGCCCCGGCCGAGCGGCTTTTCAAGCTCGGGAAGGATTGCCCTGAGTTCCCCCGCCAACGTCCATGGCGGGTTGGCAATCAAAACACCTGTCGAGGTCAGGCCAAGCCCGGCCGCCTGCGGCGCCACGCTGAATTCCAGCCGCAGGCATTTTCCGGGCGTCGCACCGCCGCCGACCACCCCGGCGGCATGCCGCGCCAGGCTGTCGCTGGCACGGCGGCTCTTCACCGGATACCACACGAGGTAAATGCCGGTCGGCCATTTCGCGAACGCCTCCGCGAAACCCTCGGCCAGGCGCTCGAACTCATCCCTCTGCTCGTAAGGCGGATCGATCAGGATCAGGCCGCGGCGCTCCTTTGGCGGCACGAAGGCCGGCAATGCCACCCAGCCGTCGAGGTCGACGACCCTTGCCTGGGTGTCGCGGCGCAATGCATCGATCAGGCGCTTGCGTGCGTTCGGTTCGACCTCGCACGCGGTCAGCCGGTCCTGCGGCCGCAACAGCGCCCGCGCGATCAGCGGCGAACCGGGATAGGCCTCAAGGTCGCCCGGCCGATTGAAGGCCCGGACGATGTCGAGATAGGGTTTTATGAGCGGCTCGGCCGTCTCCGAGAATCGCGCCTGCATCAGCCGCGCGATGCCGGTGAGCCACTCGCCGCCGCGGCGCGCTTCATCGCCGGTGAGATCGTAGAGCCCGGCGCCGGCATGGGTGTCGATGACGCGAAACGGAGCCGGTTTGTCCTGCAGGTAGGTGAGAATGCGCACCAGCACGACGTGCTTGATGACGTCGGCAAAGCCGCCGGCATGAAAGGCGTGACGGTAGTTCATGGCGGAGGGGTTACCACGTCATTGCGAGCGGAGCGAAGCAATCCATGGCCACGCGAAACACAGAAACATGGATTGCTTCGTCGCTTGCGCTCCTCGCAATGACGACGGCGTCGCTTCCCTTGTGCCGGGCTTACCCGCCCCTGATTGGGGGCATGGTCACCTGCTCGCGCCGGCAAGCGCGCCGATCGATCTCCTCGCAGGCACGGAACTGGAGATCCTTGTTCATGCAGATACGTACTTCGCTGAGCCGCGTCTTGTCGCAGGTCACGGCGATCGCAGAACCGCTCAAGCCGGGATTGGCCTTGATGAAGGCCTCCTCGATCTCGGCAGGCGCAACGGTCTTCGGAGCCGACAATTCGAGAAACTCTTCCGGAATTTTCACGGCCGAGCGCGCCTTGCGGATGGTCTCGAAATAGGCCCGCGCTCCCAGTCCCGAGCAGGTGCCGTGCTTGTCCCACTCATTGAAGATCAGCCCGGGCGCCGGCATCAGGTCCAGCATCGAGGATACGATATTGCGATCGAGCCGCGGCGATGGCCGCTGGCAGTAATCGGGAAAGCCGCGCTCATATTGCGGCCACAGCCCGTGTACCACGAAGGAATACGGCCGCCCGCCGCACTGGATCTGCGAGCGCCCGCCATTGCCGCGCTCCGACGCCTGCTCGCAAAAGGAGGGCGACCATGACAGCGACAGCACGTAAAAATCGAACTCGCCGGGCGCATTCTGCCGGCGATCCTGCGCCGACGCC
>DASSGM010000269.1:0-4997 GCA_035693465.1 Bradyrhizobium sp.
CTCTCGCTCCTCACCACGCTCGCCGCGGTGCTGTTGTTCCAGCCAGCGCTAATGGGAAAACCGCGCGATATCCGGGAGTAGACAGATGTCGCCGACCGGATCGGCGGCGGCGGACTTTTGAGCCGATGTTTTGGGGGCCGGGTGAATAGAGCCGGTGGTCTTCGGCGCGGCGGTGCCCGTCGTTGGTGCGGCGGCCCGCGGTAGCGCCCCCGTGGCCTTTGAGCCCTTGGCCATGCTGTTGGCGGGACTGGAGGGAATCGGGCCGGCGACGCGGGTCCAGGTTTCACCGCCGCAGAGAAAGCCCAATACGCAGCCCTGTATCTCCAGTTGATCGGGCCCGATCGGCCTGATCGTCGAACTGTAGAACTGTCCGTCCTTGGCGTTATAGACTTGGCCCTGCCAAAGATCGGCGCCAGGCTTTTTCTTCATATCGATCAGGATGGGCATTCCCAAGGTCGGTCTGTTCTGCTTTGAGACATCCGGATTGTTCTTGTCGCGGCCGCCGGGTGTTTTCTCCCATGCAACCACGCCCCACATGCTACCGTTGCATTCTGCAACCCGAATATTGGCGACGCCGTCCGCCACCCTCCAATCGCCCGTCGGATCCGCCGCCAGAGCCGACACAAAGCCTGTGGCCAAAAACAATCCGGAATATGCTACTGTGCGCGTGACATTTCGTGGGCAGTGCAACATGGGTCAAACCTGTGCTTAAGTAGATGATCCGATCGAGGGCAAAACGCCGCAGCGTTGAGTATTTTCTGTTGACGAGATGGCCATCAACCGAAGTAAGTAGCTGATGCTATATTCCAATCTAGACGTTTCCGAGATGTTTGTGGACCGCCAGTCGCAGCGCAGTTCCATGCATGCGCGGCACCTGAATGAGCAACTTGTCCGGGTCCTGAAGACGATTGGTTACGATGTCGGCTTCCAGAAGGGTCAAGGTCAGTACCTGTTCGATCGCGACGGCGTGCGCTACCTCGACCTACTAAGCGGTTTTGGCGTTTTTGCGATTGGCCGGAACCATCCGGCGCTACGCCAGGCTTTGAAGAGCGTCCTCGATAGCGACCTGCCCAATCTCGTGCAACTCGATGTGTCTACGCTGGCGGGCGTATTGGCGGAACGTCTGCTGAAATACGTTCCGCACCTTGACAAGGTCTTTTTTGCGAATTCTGGGGCAGAATGTGTCGAAGCTGCGATTAAATTCGCACGCGGCGCCACCGGCCGACCGGGCATCGTGTACTGCGCGCATGCGTTCCACGGATTGTCCTATGGCGCGCTTTCGCTCACCGACGATCCGAACTTCCGCGGCGGCTTCGAGCCGCTTCTGCCCGGGTGCACATCGATTCCTTTCAACGACCTGGCCGCGCTGGAGCAGGCGCTATCGTCGCGCCAGGTTGCCGCCTTTATTGTCGAGCCGATCCAGGGCAAGGGCGTCAACATGCCCACCGATGAGTTCCTGCCGGGCGCGGCGGCGCTCTGCCGCAAATATGGCACCTTGATGGTCGCCGACGAGATTCAGACCGGCATTGGACGAACCGGCCGGTTCCTCGCGGTCGAACACTGGAACGTCGAACCCGACATGGTGCTGCTCGCCAAGGCGCTCTCGGGAGGTCATGTTCCGGTCGGCGCGCTGCTCACCCGCAAGAATGTTTTCGACAAGATCTTCAATCAAATGGATCGCGCCGTCGTGCACGGGTCGACGTTTGCCAAGAACGATCTCGCAATGGCCGCCGGCATTGCAACGCTCGAGGTGCTCGAGTCCGAAAAATTGGTCGAGGCGGCCGCCAAGCGCGGCGCCGAGCTTCGGCTCGCGCTGACCCGCCTGGTCCCCGGCTATGAATTGCTCAAGGAGGTTCGCGGCAAGGGGCTGATGATCGGCGTCGAGTTCGGCCCGCCAAAATCGATGCGGCTCAAGGCGTCGTGGAACGTGCTCGAAACCGCCAACAAGGGCCTGTTCTGCCAGCTCATCACGGTGCCGCTGTTCAAGGACCACAAGATCCTGACCCAGGTGTCGGGCCACGGCAGTCACACCATCAAGCTGTTGCCGCCGCTGACCATCACCGAGGAAGATTGCAACTGGATCGAGACCGCGTTCGATTCCGTCATCGCCTCCAGCCACAAGGTTCCCGGCGCGATCTGGTCGCTGGGCAAGACGCTGGTCGACAACGCCATCCGCAAATCGGCGTAACGGACAAGCGGCTTCGTTTCCCCAGCGATCGCGCTCTATCGCGAATCCTCCAGGATCATCGCGGCGCCTTTTTCCGCAATCATCGCGGTCGGCGTATTGGTATTTCCGGAGGTTATCGTCGGCATCACCGAGGCGTCGACCACCCGAAGTCCGGCAACGCCATGAAGACGCAGCCGTTCATCGACGACCGCCATCGGATCGTTGGCTGTGCCCATCCGGGCCGTGCCCACGGGATGAAAGATCGTGGTGCCGATATCGCCGGCGGCTTTCGCCAGCGACGCATCATCATCGCCGACCGAGGGGCCCGGCAGAAATTCTTCGGGGCGATAGGGCGCCAACGCCGGCTGCTTCATCAACCGCCGCGTGGTGCGGATGGTGTCGGCGGCGACCTGGCGATCCTCGGCGGTCGATAGATAATTCGGCGCAATCGAAGGTGCTTGCTCGGCGCGGGCCGAGCGAACGCGGACGGTGCCGCGCGACGTCGGCTGCAAATTGCAGGCGCTCACCGTGATCGCCGGGAAGCGGTGCAGGGGATCGCCGAACTTGTCCAGCGATAGCGGCTGCACGTGGAACTGGATATTGGCGCGCTCGCGATGCGGATCCGAGCGGGTGAAAATGCCGAGCTGCGACGGCGCCATGGTCAGCGGCCCACGGCGGCGGAACGCATAGTCGAGGCCCATCAGGCCGCGCCTCACCAGCGAATAATAGGTCTCGTTGAGCGTCCGAACACCCGACACTTTGTAGATCGCGCGCTGCTGCAGATGGTCCTGCAGATTGCGGCCGACGCCCTGGCGGTCGAGCACCGTCTCGATCCCAAGCGGCGCGAGCCAATCGGCCGGGCCGATGCCGGATCGATGCAGTACCTGGATCGATCCGATCGAGCCGGCGCACAGGATTACTTCGCCTTTGGCGCGGGCCTCGACGACATCAGTCCCTTTAATGAAGCGCACGCCGGCGGCGCGCCCCTGCTCGATGATCAGGCGATCGACCAGCACATCCTTTTCGAGACGCAGATTGGGACGCTTCAGCGCGGGCTTCAAAAAACCGCGCGCGGCAGACCAGCGGCGTCCGCGCTTCTGGTTGACGTGGAAATAGCCGACGCCCTCATTGTCGCCGGTGTTGAAATCCGGACTTCTTGGAATGCCCATCTCTTCCGCGGCTTGGCCGACGGCGTCCAGGATCATCCAGGACAACCGCGGAGCTTCGATCCGCCAGCCGCCGCCCGTGCCATGATGTTCGCTTTCGCCGAGAAAATGATCCTCCAGCCGGCGGAACGCCGGCTTGACGTCATCCCAACCCCAGCCGCCAAGGCCAAGCTGGCGCCAATGGTCGTAATCGGCGGCTTGTCCACGCATCGAAATCATGGCGTTGATGGCGGAGGAGCCGCCGATCACTTTGCCGCGGGGATAGGCCAGCGAGCGGCCGTTGAGACCGGCTTCCGGCTCGGTCCTGAACATCCAGTCCGAACGCGGATTGCCGATCGCGAACAAATAACCGACCGGGATGTGAAACCAGATCCAGTTGTCGCTGCCGCCGGCCTCCAGGATCAGCACGCGGTTCCTGGGATCGGCCGAGAGCCGGTTGGCGACAATGCAGCCCGCCGTGCCCGCGCCGACGACGATATAGTCGAAATCACCCTCTAGCCGCTTCGGCATCTTTGAATGTCCGCCTGATCCAAGGTGGTCGTCATGCCCGGCTTTGTGCCGGTCATCCACGTCTTTCTTTGATTTTTATTCAGTCAGACGTGGACGGCCGGGACAAGCCCGGCCATGACGCTTTTATCGATCGTGGGAGAGTGTTGCCGATCGCGGCCGCGTGCTAAAGTTGACAAAACGCTCAAACCCGTAAGGCGAGAATTTGCCATGCCCATCGTTAACCGCGTCGCCGATCTGCAGCCCGATATCCAGGCCTGGCGCCGGGATATCCACCAGCATCCTGAACTGCTGTACGACGTGCACCGCACTGCGGCATTCGTGGCGGAGCGGTTGCGGGAATTCGGTTGCGACGAAGTCACGACAGGTCTCGGCCGTACCGGCGTCGTCGGCGTCATCAAGGGCCGCCAGCCTGCGCCCAAAGGCGACATCAAGGTGATCGGGCTGCGCGCCGATATGGACGCGCTGCCGATCGAGGAGGCGACAAATCTCGCTTACGCCTCCAAAACGCCGGGCAAGATGCATGCCTGCGGCCATGACGGGCACACGGCGATGCTGCTCGGCGCAGCCCGTTATCTCGCCGAGACGCGGAATTTCGCGGGCGAGGCGGTTGTGATCTTTCAGCCGGCGGAAGAGGGCGGCGCTGGCGCAGCGGCGATGATCAAGGACGGGCTGATGGACCGCTTTGCCGTCGACCAGGTCTACGGCATGCATAATTATCCGGGAATTCCGGTCGGCTCGTTCGCGATCCGCTCCGGCCCGATCATGGCCGCGACCGATTCCGTCGACATCCGGATCGAGGGGCTCGGCGGCCATGCGGCGCGTCCGCACAAATGCATCGATTCCGTTCTGGTCGGCGCGCAACTGATCACGGCCCTGCAGTCCATCGTGTCGCGCAACATCGATCCCCTGGAATCTGCGGTTATCTCGATGTGCGAATTCCACGCCGGCAACACCAGCAACGTAATTCCGCAAACCGCGGAAATCAGGGGCACCGTGCGGACGCTGACGGAGCAAGTGCGGGAGCTCGTCGAGAAGCGGGTGCGCGAGATCGTCGCAGGCGTGGCGCAGATGACGGGCGCCAGGATCGATCTGGAATACGAGCGCGGCTATCCCGTCGTGGTCAACCATGCCTCGCAGACCGAGGTTGCGACGCA
>DASSGM010000270.1:0-3287 GCA_035693465.1 Bradyrhizobium sp.
GCGTTTGCGACCGGCGGCTTCGCCAATCTCGGCAGCGTGCATCAGTGGATGCTCGGCTTCCTCAAGGATTCCCCGCAGTCCCGCCGTTACAAGGAATTGGCGGACCGCATCTCGGATGCGCTGAACTTCATGCGCGCCTGCGGGCTCGATCTGGAAAGCCACCCCGAGCTGCGGGCGACCGATTTCTACACCAGCCACGAGGCGCTGCTGCTCGGCTACGAGCAGGCTTTCACCCGCGTCGATTCGACGACCGGCGACTGGTACGCGACCTCGGGTCACATGATTTGGATCGGCGATCGCACCCGCCAGCTCGATCACGGCCACGTCGAATATTTCCGCGGCATCAAGAATCCGATCGGATTGAAATGCGGCCCCGCGCTCAAGCCGGACGAATTGCTGCGGCTGATCGAGGTGCTCAATCCGGACAACGAGCCCGGACGGCTGACCCTGATCAACCGCTTCGGCGCGGAAAAGGTCGGCGATCATCTGCCGCAGTTGATCCGCGCCGTGCAGCGCGAAGGTCACGTGGTGGTGTGGTCATGCGATCCGATGCACGGCAACACCATCACCTCGACCTCGGGCTACAAGACCCGCCCGTTCGACCGCATCCTGTCGGAGGTGAAGTCGTTCTTCGCCATCCACGCAGCCGAGGGCAGCCACGCCGGCGGCGTTCATCTGGAGATGACCGGTCAGGACGTCACCGAATGCATCGGCGGCGCGCGCGCCATCACCGACGAAGACCTCAACGATCGCTATCACACGGTCTGCGATCCCCGCCTCAATGCCGAGCAGTCGATCGACATGGCTTTCCTGATCGCCGAGCTGCTCAAGCAAGAGCGTGGCGGCAAGGCCAAACCGATGCCGGTCGCGGCGGGACTTTGAGTTGCTGCGGTTCTGGCGGGCCACGATCAATACGCGCAACGGCCTGATCTTTGCAATCCGCTCGGAGCAGGCCGTTCGCGAAGAGATCGCCGCGCTGGCACTGTCGCTGCCGCTGGCGTGGCTGGTCGGCGCCACCACGATGCGGCGGATCGAGCTGATCGCCGTTGTCGTTCTGGTGCTGGTCGTCGAATTGCTCAACACCGCGATCGAGAAGCTCGCCGACCGCCTGACCACCGACCATGATCCGCAGATCGGCCGGGTCAAGGACATGGGTTCCGCGGCCGTTGGCGTCGCGCTGGTCATGGCAGGCTTGTTCTGGTTGTTTGCCATCGCCGAACGCATGGGCGCGATCTAAAGCACCCGATTGCGGTTTGCCGCCGCGCAAGGCACCATCGCCCCATGAGCGAACAGTTTTTGATCACGCTGGCCCAGTTGAACCCGACCGTCGGCGATGTCGCGGGCAACACCGCCAAGGCGCGCGCCGCCCGCGCGCAGGCGCGCGGTGACGGCGCCGATCTCATCGTCTTTCCTGAATTGTTCATGGCCGGCTATCCGCCGGAAGACCTGGTCCTTAAACCGGCGTTTCAATCGGCGTGCCGCGCGGCGATCGAGGAGCTGGCGCGAGAGACCGCCGACGGCGGCCCGGCTGTCCTGATCGGCAGTCCCTGGGTCGAGGACGGCAAGCTCTACAATGCCTGCGCCTTGCTGGATGAGGGCCGGATCGCCGCGCTTCGTTTCAAGGCCAATCTGCCGAACTACGGCGTGTTCGATGAAAAGCGGCTGTTCGCGCGCGGTCCCGCCGCCGGCCCGGTAACCGTCCGGGGCGTCCGGGTCGGCGTGCCGATTTGCGAGGACATCTGGCTGGAGGAGTCGGAGGAATACGAGAACGTCGTCGAATGCCTCGCCGAGACCGGTGCGGAAATTCTGGTGGTGCCGAACGGCTCGCCTTACGCGCGCAACAAGAACGATTTGCGGTTGTCGGTCGCGGTGGCGCGCGTCACCGAGAGCGGGCTGCCGCTTATCTATCTCAACCAGGTCGGCGGACAGGACGAGCTGGTATTCGACGGCGCATCGTTCGCCCTGAATGCCGACCTCTCGGTGGCGGCTCAATTGCCGGCGCTGGGAGAGAACATCACGACGTTGCGCTGGAGCAGGACCGGGGCCGGATGGCGCTGCAGCGGCCCGATCGCGCCGGTGGTTACTGGCGACCAGGCCGACTATGCGGCTTGCGTGCTGGGACTGCGCGATTACGTCGAAAAAAACCGATTTCCCGGCGTGCTGCTGGGCATTTCCGGCGGCATCGATTCGGCGCTGTGCGCGGCGATCGCGGTCGATGCGCTGGGCGCGGCGCGGGTTCGCGGCATCATGCTGCCGTTCCGTTTCACCGCGCAGGTCTCGCTCGACGACGCGGCAAAACTCGCCAAAGCGCTCGGCATTCGCTACGAGGTGCTGCCGATCGCGCCGGCGGTCAACGGCTTTGAGGAGATTCTGTCGCCCGCGTTCGCCGGCCTGCCGCGCGATATCACGGAAGAGAACTTGCAGGCGCGCGCGCGCGGCACGTTGTTGATGGCGATCTCGAACAAGACCGGCGCGATGGTGGTCACGACCGGCAACAAGTCGGAAATGTCGGTCGGCTACGCGACGCTCTATGGCGATATGAACGGCGGCTTCAATCCGATCAAGGATATCTACAAGACCGAAGTGTTCCGCCTGTCCAGCTTGCGCAACTCATGGAAGCCCGACGGCGCGCTGGGGCCGTCCGGCGAAGTCATCCCGCCTGATATCATCGCGCGGCCCCCGACCGCGGAGCTGCGCGAAAACCAGACCGACCAGGATTCGCTGCCGCCTTACGAGGTGCTCGATGCGATCCTGGAACGGCTGGTCGAGCGTGAACAGCCGCTGGCCTCGATCGTCGCTGAGGGCTTCGACCGCGAGACGGTGGCGCGGATCGACCGCCTGCTCAACATCGCCGAGTACAAGCGGCGCCAGGCGGCGCCTGGCGTCAAGGTCACCGAGAAGAATTTCGGACGCGATCGCCGCTATCCCATCACCAATCGCTTTCGCGATATGGGCGAAGTGCTGCCGGGACCCGACGAGAAACTGGTGTCGCGCGCGGGCCGCGCATCCGCCGAAACGTTTGACGGCTAGATCACAACCTAGCGCGCGGGGATGAAGGTCGGACCGACCGACCGGATCGGTTTGTTTTCCGATGGGGCGCCGGGGGAGGCCGCCGTCGTGCTTGCCGGAGGGCCCGCTGTCGGCGCCGGATCGGGCGCGGCGGCTGTCGCGCCCTTCTTGGCCGCGGCCGGAGCGGTTTTGGTCTGCGGCCGCGACATCTTCTTCGCGCTCTCTTCGGTGACGATGATGTCGCCCTGCTGTTCGGCGGCAGCTTTATCGTCGATGCT
>DASSGM010000271.1:0-6455 GCA_035693465.1 Bradyrhizobium sp.
ATCGATCGCGGTCCATCTGGAGATCGACGCCAAATACGACGTCTATCTCAAGCGCCAGGTCGCCGATGTCGAGGCCTTCCGGCGTGACGAGGGGCTGATCCTCGGCGACATCGATTACCGCGTGGTGCCCGGGCTTTCCAACGAGGCCCGATCAAAGCTTGAAGCTGCGCGTCCGCGCACGGTGGGGCAGGCGGGTCGGCTCGACGGCATGACGCCAGCCGCGCTGGGGATCCTGGCGGCGTATCTGCGAAGAGAAGCGCGGCGCAAGACTTTATCCCCGGCGACGGCGTAGGGCTGTTTCACGTGAAACAGGGACGGGGGCACCTGTGCCCAGACGTCATCGTGAGGAGCGCGTAAGCGCCGTCTCAAAGGATGGCCGCGACACTCGTCGCCGTCCTTCGAGGCTCGCCGAACAGGGCTCGCACCTCAGGACGACGACTACCATCGAGCAAGGGGCCAAGATGGCAAAACAGATCAACGCAGTTGTCGCCGCCGCCGACAAGGCCGCGGCGCTCGCCTTGACGCCGGTTTCACGTGAAACAGAGGCGCGGCTGGATCGCTATGTCGACCTGCTGCTGCAATGGCAGGTCAAAATCAATCTTGTGGCGCCCTCGACGCTGCCAAACCTGTGGACCCGGCACATCGCGGATTCGCTGCAGCTTTTGGACCTCGCTCCGTCTGCCAAAGTCTGGGTCGATCTCGGCAGCGGCGGAGGTTTTCCCGGCGTGGCGCTGGCCTGCGCACTGGCGGAAACACCGGGCGCGATGGTCCATCTGGTTGAGCGCAACGCCAAGAAGGCCGCCTTCCTGCGCGAGGCCCTGCGCGTCACCAACACGACGGGGATGGTCCATCTGGCTGAGATCGGGGATACTGGGGATCGAATCACTGGGCCGGTCGATTGCGTTACCGCCCGCGCGGTTGCTCCGCTAAACCAACTCATTGGTCTTGCGAAGCCGCTGGTGAGAAAGGGTGCAAAAGCCCTGTTTCTCAAGGGCCAAGATGTAGAGGCGGAATTGACCGAAGCTACTAAATATTGGAAAATAACGCCGCATCTGCATTCCAGTCGTACCCGCGGAGGGGGCTGGGTCGTCGAACTCGACCAAATCGAGCGACGTCAATCCGCGACAGGCGATGGCACTGGGCATGACCGTAATTGATGATATTTATCAAGAGGATAAGGCGGTAAAACCGGTCGGGCACCCGCGCATTCTGGCGCTCGCCAACCAGAAGGGCGGCGTCGGCAAGACCACCACCGCGATCAATCTCGGCACCGCGCTTGCGGCGATCGGCGAGCGGGTGCTGATCGTCGATCTCGATCCGCAAGGCAACGCCTCCACCGGCCTCGGCATCGACCGCCGCAACCGCAGCTGCTCGACCTATGACGTGTTGATCGGCGAGGCGCCGCTGCGCGATGCGGTGGTGCCGACCGCGGTGCCGCGGCTGCATATCGCGGCATCGACGATGGATCTTTCAGGTCTCGAACTTGAACTCGGATCGGCGCGCGATCGCGCGTTTCGGCTGCGCAATGCGATCACCGCGCTGAACGCCAACGCCACGGCCGACACCGACTACACCTATGTGCTGATCGACTGTCCGCCGTCGCTCAATCTTCTCACCGTCAATGCGATGGCCGCATCGGACGCGATTCTGGTGCCGCTGCAGTGCGAGTTCTTCGCGCTCGAGGGTCTGTCGCAATTGCTGCAGACGGTGGAGCAGGTGCGCACTACGCTCAATCCCAATCTGTCGATCCACGGCATCGTGCTGACGATGTTCGACTCGCGCAACAATTTGTCGAACCAGGTGGTTGCCGATGTCAGGCAGTTCATGGGAGCCAAAGTCTACAACACCATGATCCCGCGCAATGTGCGGATTTCAGAGGCGCCGTCCTACGGCAAGCCGGTGCTGGTATACGATCTCAAATGTGTTGGCAGCGAAGCCTATCTCAAGCTCGCGACGGAAGTGATTCAGCGCGAGCGCGAACTGCGCACGCATTGATCTACGCAACGTCATTCGGGACAATTCGCACCAGCGGATTGATCCGGAATCTCGAGGGGCGAAATGAATAACGTCGAGATTCCGGGTTCGCGCGATTTACGCGCGCCGCGGAATGACGGTGAATGACAAGACGAAGTGAACAGGAGCGCTTTAAATTGAATCCAAGGGAGTTGGCGATGGCCGAGGAAGCGCGTTCGCGACTGGGGCGCGGTCTTGCGAGTCTGATCGGGGATGTCGGCGGCGAGGCCGCGCATCTCGATCGGCCGCGTGCGCAGCGCAAGGTGCCGATCGAGTTCTTGAAGCCCAATCCGCGCAATCCGCGCCGCGATTTTTCCGACACCGAGCTCGGAGAACTCGCCGATTCGATCAAAGAGCACGGCGTGATCCAGCCGATCGTGGTGCGACCGGTGCGCGGCACCCAGGACCGTTACGAGATCATCGCGGGTGAGCGGCGCTGGCGCGCGTCGCAGATCGCCGGTCTGCACGAAGTGCCGATCGCGCCGGTCGATGTCAGCGACTCCGATGCGCTCGAGATCATGATTATCGAAAACGTCCAGCGTGAAGATCTCAACGCGATCGAGGAAGCGCAGGGCTATCACGCGCTTGCCAACGAATTCAAACGCGGTCAGGACGAAATCGCAAAAATCGTCGGCAAGAGCCGCAGCCATATCGCCAATACAATGCGGCTGACCAGGTTGCCTGCGGAAGTGCAGGCCTACATTGTATCGGGCCAATTGTCCGCCGGCCACGCGCGCGCGTTGATCGGCGTGCCAGATCCGATTGCTGTGGCCAACCGCATCGTCGAAGAAGGCCTCAATGTGCGGCAGGCCGAGGCGCTAGCGCATGTCGAGGGCGTGCCGGTGCGCAAACCGCAGAAGGGCCGCGGCGGCAAGGCGAAAGATCCGAATACGGTTGCGCTGGAAAAGCGCGTCAGCGACGCGCTCGGGCTAGCGGTCACTATCGATCACCGCGATCCCGGCGGCACCGTGCACATCCGCTACCGCGAACTCGAGCAGCTCGATGACATCGTGCGCAGGCTGGATAAGGGGAGTTCTTAGTTCCGCAAGGGCTTGCCGCTCCCCGGATGCTGCGCAGCGCGCAGCGGTGCGCTGCTGGTCCGGGGCCCACCGCCATCCACACCATTCGGCAGGTCCCGGCTCTGCGGTGCATCGTGAAGAACGCTGCACCGCGTCCGGGACACGAGAACCTTGTCGCCCTCTATCCCCGTCGCTTCGCATTCACCGCGATCGACAACAGCGCGCGCTGGGCGATCACGGCGGCCAGCGCCGATTGCTTGCGCATCTCCAGTGCTGCGGTCGCGAGTTGATCGATGATCGCGACCAAGCGCGCCGCATTGAAATTGCGCAGCGCGGTCTCGACATTTCCTCTTCGCGAAAAGTGCAGGCGCGGAAATCCACTGTCGAGCAATGTCGACAGCGGCGCCCCTTCCGCAGCCGCAAGAGCGGATTTGTGCAGCCACGCCGCCTGGCGCTGGGCCGCGGAAATAATCACACCCGGGTAAATGCCCGAGGTCATGGCCTTGGCGAATTCGGTTTCGACCAGGTCGGGCTTTCCAGCAAATGCGCCGTCCACGATCGGATCGATCTTCAATTCGGAAGCATCGGCGACCACCGCCAACACGTCATCGAGCGTGACTTCACGCTCGCCATGCGCATAGAGCGCGAGCTTCTTTAACTCGTTGCGCGAGGCCTGGCGGTCACCACCGAGCAACGCCGTCAGCGCCGC
This sequence comes from Bradyrhizobium sp., assembly GCA_035693465.1. Taxonomy (GTDB): domain Bacteria; phylum Pseudomonadota; class Alphaproteobacteria; order Rhizobiales; family Xanthobacteraceae; genus Bradyrhizobium. The sequence continues at coordinate 3,742 of DASSGM010000271.1, forward strand.
GCGTGCGTCCGGCGCGATGCGCAAACCAGAAAGCCGCAATTCATCGTCGATCAGGTTTGCCAGCTCGCGCTCGCCATCCGGATAGCAACCGATCGCTACCGCCGTCTTCGCGCGCTCGCAGGCCTTGCGCAACGGCGATTCCGGCCGGAGCTCACCGGCCTCGATCACGATACGGCAATCCTTTAGGGGCGTTTCGGCCAGCGTGTCGACGCCGCTTGCAAAACTGCGCGAGCCGGCGCGGACCCTGATCGCGCGGCGGCCGCCGAACAGCGGCACCGTCATCGCTTCATCGACCAGCCGCGACGGTTCGGCTGAAAGTTCATCGCCATCGAGCTTGACCAGCGAGAAGGGATCGTTTGGGTCATCGACAGCGGATGCCAATAACGCCTCGGCGCGTTCGCGCACCAGGCCGGCATCGGGCCCGTAAAGCAGGATGATGGGACGGCCCGGGTCGGGACGGGCGAGAAAAGCGTCGATCTCTTTTCCGCGAAGCGCGACCACGATAAGACTATCGTTTGTCGTTCCGGGGCGCGCGCAAGCGCGAACCCGGAATCTCGTGCCAATAAACTTCTGGATTGCGGGTTCGCTCGTTGCACTCGCGCCCCGGAATGACGGGCGTCATCAGGTACCGGCGACGAAGAACGAGGCCAGCCGGGTCTGGATATTTTCCGCGATTTCCTGGGCGGCGCGATCCTCGGCGTCCCGGAAGGCACGGGAGCGGGCGAAACGCTGATAGCTGCCCGGCATGTCGTAGGATACGCGGGAGAACGTGGAGCCGGTCATGACCGATTTATTCGAAGCGATTTCGATCAGATTGTATTGGGCATCGATGCCGTAATTCTCGCTGGTGGGCAGCGCGGTGTTGGGATCGGTCATCAGCGACGACCGGGTCGTGCTGAACCGCAGCACCAGCCGGTGGGTGGGTGGCATGCCGGTGGCATTGCCGTAGAGCTTGAAGGCGAGCGCATTGCGGATTTCAACCCCGATCCGCGCTTCGCGCGAGGCGTTGGGCTTGTCCACCGGAGGGAGCTCCACCCCCATCAATTTTTCCCGCAGCCCCGGCGCGCCGTCCCCGCGCTCGGCGTACATCGGCTGAAAACAGCCGGCCGTCGTCGCGGCCAGGGCGGCCACGGCCAGCAGCCGAACGGCGATGCGGATCCTAGCCGACGACATTCACGATCCTCATGGGCACAACGATCACTTTGCGGACGGGTTTGCCGCCCAGGGCCATTTTTACCGCATCGAGGGCCAGAACTGCACCCTCAATTTCCGGATTTTCGGCGCCCCGTGGCACGGTAACATCACCCCGCTTCTTGCCGTTGACCTGGACCACCAGGGTCACGGTGTCTTCAACCAGCAAATCGCGTTCGATTTGCGGCCAGTTGGCCTCCGAAATCAGCCCCTTCTGCCCCAGGACCTGCCAGCACTCCTCGCCCAGGTGCGGCATCATCGGCGAAATCAGTTGAACAAGGATGACCGCCGCCTCCCGCACCGACCAGGCAAGGTCGGGCGCCGGGGTTCCTCCCTTGGCCAGTACGCCGGCCAAGGCGTTGGTGAATTCGCGGACATGGGCGAGGCAGACGTTGTAGTGCATCCGCTCGATCCCGATCGAGACCTTGTCGAGCGTGCCATGGGCCACCTTGCGCAGGGCGAACGCCTCAGGACCGAACGATGCCGGCCGCGTCGCCGGCGCTGATTTTGCGATGGCGGCGGACTCGTTCACCACCCGCCACAGCCGCTGCACATAGCGCGACGAGCCCTGGACGCGCTCGTCGCTCCAGATCACGTCGCGATCGGGCGGGGAGTCCGACAGCATGAACCAGCGCGCGACATCGGCGCCGTAGGTAGCGATGATGTCGTCGGGGTCGACCGTGTTCTTCTTCGACTTCGACATCTTCTCGATCGGACCGATCGTGACCGGCTCGCCACCATGGATCATGATGGCGCGGCGCTCGTTGCCGATGGCCTCGATCTTCACCTCAGCCGGGGTCACGTAGGTGCCATCGGCCTTGCGATAGGTTTCGTGGACGACCATGCCCTGCGCGAACTGGCCGGCGAACGGCTCGTCGAATGCGATGTGGCCGGTGGCTTTCATCGCGCGCGTGAAGAAACGCGCATAGAGCAGATGCAGGATCGCGTGCTCGATGCCGCCGATATATTGATCGACCGGCATGAGGCGATCGACGACAGAGCGCGTCGTCGGCTCCTTCTCGTTCCAGGGATCGGTGAAGCGCGCAAAATACCAGGCCGAATCCACGAAGGTGTCCATCGTGTCGGTTTCGCGTTGCGCCTTGCCGCCGCATTGCGGGCAGTTGACGTGCTTCCAGGTCGGATGATGGTCGAGCGCATTGCCCGGTTTGTCGAAGGTGGCGTCCTCCGGCAGCGTCACCGGCAGCTCCTTGTCCGGCACCGGCACAACATCGCATTTCGGGCAATGGATCACGGGGATCGGGCAGCCCCAAAAACGCTGGCGTGAAATGCCCCAGTCGCGCAGGCGGAAGTTCACCTGACGTTCGCCGATGGGCGCATTGCCGCGGGTCTCGCTTTCCAGGCGCTTTGCCACTTCCTCCTTGGCCTGGTCGATGGTCATGCCGTCGAGGAAGCGGGAATTGATCATGCGGCCGTCGCCGTCATAGGCAGTGTCGGTGATGACAAAGGTTCTTGGATCAACATCCGGTGGGCACACCACCGGTGTATTGCCGAGCCCGTATTTG
>DASSGM010000272.1:0-3958 GCA_035693465.1 Bradyrhizobium sp.
GTCTTGATTGCTTGCGGCGTGCCTTCTGCAATCCTGATGCCGAAGTCGAGCACCACGACGCGGTCGGCCAGATTCATCACAAATCCCATGTCGTGTTCCACCAGCAGCACCGACATGCCGCCGTCGCGCAACTGGCGCAGCAGCGTCGCCAATTGCTGCTTTTCCATGTGCCGCAAGCCCGCGGCCGGCTCGTCGAGCAAGAGCAGCATCGGATCGACGCACAGCGCGCGTGCGATCTCGACGATGCGCTGCTGGCCGAGCGACAGGCTGCCGGCGAGCTGGTCGATCTCCTTGCCAAGGCCGACGCGCTCGATCTGGCGCGCGGCTTCCGCCAGCAATCTTGCTTCGTCGGCACGATCGAACCGGAACATACTGGAAAGCGCGCCGGCATGGCCGCGCAGATGCGCGCCGATCGCGACGTTTTCCAGCACGCTCATCTCGGGCACCAGTTTGACGTGCTGGAAGGTACGGGCAATGCCAAGCTTCACCACGTCCTGCGGCGGGGCGTTGTCGATCTTCTTGCCGAACACCGAGATGGCGCCGCCGGACGAGGTCAACACGCCGGTGATCAGGTTGAAGGTCGTGCTCTTGCCGGCGCCGTTGGGGCCGATCAGTGCCACGATCTCGCCGGTCCGGACATCGAAGGAAACGTTGTTGACGGCGATCACGCCGCCGAATCGCTTGCGTGCCTGGTCGATCCGCAGCAGCACGCCGCCAGCGGCCGGCGCTTTGAGGGTTGCGGGCAAGGTCAGGGAGGTGTCGGGCCGCTTGCGACTTGGTTTCAGCGGCAGCCACGCCGTCAGCCAGGGCCAGACGCCGGCCGGCGCCAGTTGCAGCAGCGCCACCAGCAGGATGCCGAACACGATGGTCTCAAGCTGGCCCTCGCCGTGAAACAGATAGGGCAGGTAGCTCTGAAGAATTTCCTTCAGGATGACGACGATGGCGGCCCCCAGCACGCCGCCCCACACATAGCCGGCGCCGCCGACGACGGCGATGAAGAGATATTCAATGCCGGCCTGGGCGCCGAACGGCGTCGGATTGGCGGCACGCTGGAAATGCGCATAGAGCCAGCCGGAGAGGCCGGCCAGCACCGCCGCATAGATGAAAACCAGGAGCTTGGCGCGGGGCGCGTGCACGCCAAAGGCTTCGGCGGCAATATGTCCGCGCCGCAACGCGCGGATCGCGCGGCCGGTGCGGGAGTCCAGCAGATTGGTGGTGAGCAGCGCAGAGACCAGGACCGCGATCCAGATCGCGAAGTAGATCGCGCCGGGGTCGATCATCCGGAATGGGCCGATCGAAAGCGGCGGGATGCCGGAAATGCCGTCGTTGCGGCCGAGGAATTCGAGCTTGCTGAACAGATAAAACAGGCCAAGCCCCCAGGCGATGGTGCCAAGCGGCAGATAATGGCCGGACAGCCGCACCGTGACGAGGCCGAGCAGGACAGCGGCGATGCCGGAGACCACAAGCGAAAGCGGCAATGTCAGCCACGGCGACACGCCATAGGCCGTGGTCAGCACCGCCGTGGTGTAGGCGCCGAAGCCGCAAAACGCCGCCTGGCCGAATGAGGTGAGACCGCCGACGCCGGTCAGCAGCACAAGGCCCATCGCCACCAGCGCGGCGAGACCGATATTGTCCAACAGCACGATCCAGAACGGCGGCAGGCCCGGGATGAACGGGATCGCCGCCATCACAAACGCGAATATGATGATGGGCAACCGCTGCGGCATCGCGGTCAATCCTTCTCTTCTTCCACCGCGGGCGCCGCCAGCGAGCGCAGCAGCAGAACCGGAATGATCAGCGTGAAGACGATGACTTCCTTGAAATTGCTGGCATAGAACGAGGAAAAGGCTTCGACGGATCCGACCAAAAGCGCCGCGACCGCCGTCAACGGATAGCTGACGAGCCCACCGATGATCGCGGCAATGAACCCTTTCAGCCCGATCAGGAATCCGGTGTCGTAATACAGCGTGGTGATCGGCACGATCAGGATTCCCGAGATCGCCCCGATCACCGAGGCGAGCAGGAAAGCGATCTGTCCCGACAGCGTGGTCCTGATCCCGACCAAGCGCGCGCCGAGGCGATTGACGGCGGTGGCGCGCAGCGCCTTGCCGTAAAGGGTAAAGCCGAAAAACAGCCACAGCGCGACGATGAAGGCGATGGTGATGGCGTAGACCGCGATGCTCTGGCCGGTAAAGCGCAGCGGGCCGACGCTGAATGCGGTATCCGCAATGGTCGGGCCGCGCTGGCCTTCCGCGCCGAAAAACAGCAGGCCAAAACCTTGCAGCGCAAGATGGCAGCCGACCGAAGCGATCAACAGCACCAGCACCGAGGTGTGGGCGAGCGGTTGAAACGCGATGCGATAGAGAAACAATCCGATCGCCGCCACGATCACAAGCGACAGCACGATATTGACGGCGATCGGCGGATGGCGTCCGGCGAGCCAGAAGGTCAGGGCGAAGATCACCGCAGGCAGGAAGATATTGACCGCGAACGCCCGCCCGACGAGCCTCGGGTGCAGCGATCTGCGCCCGGCGAACAGGTCGAGGCCAAACGCCACGATTCCCATCGCGACCGCCAGCCGGGCGGTGCCCGGCATATGGCCAGCCGACAGTGAGGCATAGGTCAGCGCGCCGTAGGTGACGAATTCGCCTTGCGGAATCAGAATGACGCGGGTAACGGCGAACACCAGCACCAGCGCAAGGCCGAGCAACGCATAGATCGCGCCGTTGGTAATGCCGTCCTGCACCAGGAACAGCATGATGGTCGTGTTCAAGGCCTGGCGCTCCCTCGGGATCGGACCGATCGCCGTCCGACGGTCCAATTAGGGCAGTTGAAAACGGTTGCTGTTATGTATAGTCTATAACAGTTATAAATTATAATCTCAAGCCGGCCGGCTCCGGCCTTTTCAAGCTTACCCGGATTGCGAGCCCCGAACGATGACTGTTTCCAAAGCCGCCCCCGTTAGCGCCGCCAAGGCCTCCCGGCCCGCCCGCAAGGAGCCAGCCGACGCCGCCACGGAAGCCACTGCGCTGCAGCTTGGCGAATTGTCCGAGCATCTCGGCTATGCGCTCAAGCGCGCGCAACTGAAAATCTTCGAGGATTTTCTGCGCTGCGTCGCGCCGCTGCAACTGACCCCGGCGCAGTTCTCGGTGCTGCTGCTGCTCGACAAGAATCCGGGACGCAACCAGACCGAGATAGCCAACACACTGGGTATCTTGCGGCCGAATTTCGTGGCGATGCTCGACGGCCTGGAAAGCCGTGATCTCTGTGCGCGGATTCGTTCGACCAACGACCGGCGCTCGCACATACTTGCCCTGACCGACAAGGGCCGGACGGTGCTGGCGCGCGCCAGGAAGCTCGTCGCCGCCAAGCATGAGGCGCGTCTCAACGAGTTGCTGGGGCCCGCCAACCGCGCCGCACTGCTGGCGATGCTGACCACGATCGCAAAGGAGTTTTGATCGATTTCGTCATTCCGGGATGGTCCGAAGGACCAGACCTCAGATGTGCAATTGCGCATCGGGGAATCCTTGGATTCCGGGTTCGCGCTTGCGCGCGCCCCGGAATGACGGCGTATTTGTTTGCGCGCCGTGTGAGCGGTGAGGGGCGAGGCGCCCGCGATCAGGCCGCGACGATGCGGCCGGCAGCCTTTCGAATGACGACGCTGGGTCGCGTCTCACACCTCATCCACCAGAATAACCCTGATGTCGTTGACGTTGGTGAGCGTCGGGCCGGTCTTTAACAGATCGCCGGTTGCGGCGAAGAAAGCCGTGGCGTCGTTGTTGTCGAGATAGGCGCCCGGGTCGAGGCCAAGCGAGGTCATCTTCGCAAAGGTGTTGTGGTCGATCATGGCGCCGGCGGGATCGGCGGCGCTGCCGGCGCCACCGTCGGCGCCGTCGGTATCCGCCGCCAATGCCGAAATGCCCGGGGTATCCCGCAGAAGCCCGGCCAGCGCCAGCGC
>DASSGM010000273.1:0-7837 GCA_035693465.1 Bradyrhizobium sp.
TTGCCTTGTAGCCAAGGTTTTCCAGCGTCGCCTGGATCAGACGCTCAGCGCGCCAATGCAGCCCTCCGAACAGAATTTCGACGTGATCGATGTCCTGCTTGGTTAGCGGCTTGGGCCGATAGGCGCGGTAGTGCTGGGCAGCGGGAAGTCGCACTCTCGGCCTCTCGGAGCGATTCCGATATAGATTAATGGCCAGACACTAAAAGGCAATCGCACTCGCGCGGTTCGGCCTCGGCAAGGGCGTCGGGCCGCTGGACAATCCCGGCGCGCCGGACAGGACGCGATGCGCTGTCTTCAATGGCGCAGCCGCGTTGCTGCCAGATGAGAGCCTAGTGATACCGCGTGCCGGTATTGACCGAGCGAAGCGGCCACAAGGTCGGCGGTTCGGCCATCGGGCGCTCGGTCGGACCCTTGTCGATCTGGCTCTCCCGCAGCGCCTCGACGAAAGCGCTAAACCACTGCTGGATCGTGCCCGCGCAAAGTTTCTCCATCATGGCTTCCCAGCGCATGCGCCGCTCGGTCAAGGGCATCGAGATCGCGGTCGCGATGGTCCGGGCCATGCCGTCGATATCATGAGGGTTTACTAATAGCGCCGTATCAAGCTCATTCGCCGCACCGGCGAATTTCGACAACACGAGAACGCCGGGATCGGCCGGGTTTTGCGCCGCGACATATTCCTTGGCCACGAGATTCATGCCGTCATGCAGCGGCGTCACCACGCCGACCTGGGCCGTGCGATAGAGCCCCGACAGCACGGTCTGGCTGAAACCCTTGTTGAGATAGCGGATCGGGGTCCAGTCCACTTCGCCGTGACGGCCATTGACGTCGCTCACCAGCTTCGCCAGCTCGCTCTGTAGAGTTTCATAAGCCTCGATTCCGCCCCGCGACGGTGTCGCGATCTGCAGCAATGACACCGTGCGCGCAAGCGCCGGCTGCGAGGTCCACATCCGGTCGAACGCCTTGATGCGATTGGTCAATCCCTTGGAATAGTCCATCCGATCGACGCCGATCGCCAGCTTCTCGCCGTTCAGGCTTCGCCGCAACCGCGACACATCGGGATGAGACACGGCCTTGGCGGCCTGCACTGCGAATTTCTCGACATCGATGCCGATCGGAAATACCGCGACACGGGTTCTGCCCTGTCGCGATGCGATGACACCGTTTTCGATATCGAGACCCAGATCGGACGAAACACAATCGAGAAAATTCTCGCAATCGTCGCGAGTCTGGAATCCGATCAAATCGTAGGCCAGCATCGCCTCAATCAATTCGCGATGATGCGGCACGCCTTCGATCATGGTGGGCGCGGCCCAAGGCGTGTGCAGGAAGAATCCTATCGGCTGCGTCACTCCGCGATCACGCAGCTCCGCGCCCAACGCCAGGAAGTGATAGTCCTGAATCCAGAACACCGTGTCCGGCCTTGCAAATCGTAGCAGGGCGCGCGCCATGAAGGCGTTCACTTCGCGATAGGACAGATAATCTCCTTCGGAAGCGCGGATCAGATCGGCGCGGGAATGCAGTGCCGGCCATAACGCCGAATTCGCAAAACCCTCGTAATATCCGCCGTAATGCGCGGCCGGAAGATCGAGCATGGCCAACGCACCGGCGCCAAGCGCCTCGATTTCGGCGAACGGTTCCTTCTGGGCGCCGTCCCGGACTCGGCCGCTCGAGCCTACCCAAATCGCGCCGGATTTCTCCACCACCGGCAATAACGCCGCTGCGAGCCCCCCCGTCATGGGCTCATTCGCGACGCCGCGCGCCACGCGATTTGAAACGACGACGAGGTTCACTTACTCCCCCTCCTGATGAAGACTCGCGGGTTAATTAACAGCCATTCATCAATATGGTTCCGTGCCAACCTTTCAACGAGATGAAACCAGAATTTGGAAGCGCAGGGCTGGAACTCGACGGTATTTGCAAAAAAAATGCACGAAATAGCAGTGGGATGCAGAAAACGGGGTTGCGCGCGAAATTAGCTCCAATAGGTCAACTGCGCTGAACCAATAGGTCAACCTGCCCTGAAACTGATCTGCCCTTCGATCATCGTCCCGCGGCAGCTTCGTCGTCAAGCAAATGGGCGAGCCACTCCCGCACATCACGGGGTTCATCGAAATAGTCAGCCACGCCCGTCGCATGCCGGCCGACCGAGAATGCCAGTCCGCCCAAATCCGGCATGATTCCGAACACCGCTTCGTCGGTGACGTCGTCGCCGATGAAAATCGGACGGCGACCCTTGAAAGGTTCGTGGGCCATAAGTTCGAGGACGCCGGTTGCCTTGGTAAAGCCGGAATGCTTGATCTCGCAGACGCATTTTCCCGGCAGCACTTCGATCGGCGCATTTGGCAGGTCGGCCCGGATCAGTGAAACCGCCTCGTAAATCGCCTTCTCCGCATGCGGCGCCAGCCGATAGTGAAGCGCCAGCGAATAACCCTTGTCCTCCAACAAGATGCCGGGACTGAGCTTGGCGATGGCGGCAAGCCGGCGCTTCAATTCCCGGTCCATCGGCGGGGCATGCGCGGCAACGGCTTCGCTATCCTGCGAGATTCGTATTTCCGCCCCATGGCCTCCGACGGCCGGAAATTGCTCGGGGGCAAAAATCAGATCGATATCGTTCAGCGAACGGCCGCTGACCAGCGCCAGCGCCCCGGAGGTCTGCACCAGCAGGCGGTTGAGGGTTTTTGCAAGACCTGGCGGCACCCACACCTCCCGCGGCGTTGGCGCCAGATCGAGCAGGGTACCGTCAATATCGAGCAGAATCGCGGATTGGTCCAAATGCTGGCCAAGCTCGGCGGGCGCCGGCACCTTTGTCGGCGACGCCTCGGCGGCTGACTCCACGTCTTTCTGTAATGGCATCTCGGCCACGTCCAGATCTCCCAGGTTCTGGTTCATTTCCTTTTACTCCACAAAAGCCAACGGTCGTGCAACCGATTCCAGCGCCCGGCGCTCGGCTGCGATGCAGTAGCGCCAGGCGATGGCGGCCGCCGCAATCATCAAGGCCGATCCGAACAGATAGCCTGCGAAAACGCTATTGCGCGATCCGGTATCGATCAACGCACCGAACAAAGCGGGACCGATAACGCCGCCAATTCCCGTCCCGACTGCGTAGAACAGCGCGATTGCAAGCGCGCGAACCTCCAGCGGAAAGGTTTCGCTGACCGTGAGATAAGCACTACTCGCAGCAGGCGAGGCAAAAAAGAAAATTACCATCCACGCAATGGTTTGGCCCTGCGCGCTCATCACGCCGACCGAGAACAGATAGCCGGAAAGCACGAGCAGAACGCCCGATATCCCGTAGGTGAGCGTAATCATCGCGCGGCGTCCCAGCGTGTCGAACAGTCGGCCGAGCAACAGCGGGCCAAGGAAATTGCCGGCGGCGAATGGCAGCAGGTACCATCCAATGTCATTGGCAGCGATCCCGTAGAAATCGGTCAAGACCAGCGCAAAGGTGAAGAAGATCGCGTTGTAGAAAAACGCTTGCGAAATCATCAACGCCAATCCGACCAGCGAGCGCCGGCGATAGGCATGGAACAGCGTGTGCACCACCTCGCGCAGCGGGGTGTGATCGCGCATCTTCAATTTGATCTTCGGAAAGGCTTGTTGACGTGGGTCTTGCATATTTCCGGCCACCGATCGCTCGATCTCGTCGACGATGGCATGGGCGCGATCGGGATAACCGTGGATCATCAGCCAGCGCGGACTCTCGGGGATCCACATCCGCATCACAAACACCACAAGACCGAGACCAGCGCCGGTAAGGTAGGCGAGCCGCCAGCCCAGATCCGGATTGATCACCGCCGGATCGAGCAGAACAATCGCGCTGACCGCGCCCATCGCCGCGCCGACCCAAAAGCTGCCATTGATGACGAGATCAGTCCATCCGCGGTACCGCGCGGGCACCAATTCCTGGATCGTCGAATTGATCGCCGTGTATTCACCGCCAATGCCGGCGCCGGTGAGGAACCGGAAGAATGCGTAGCTCGCGACCCCCCACGATAGCGCGGTCGCGGCCGTAGCCGTGAGGTAAAGCGCCAGCGTGATGAAGAATAGTTTCTTGCGCCCGATCCGATCGGTGAGCCAGCCAAACCAGAGTGCACCGAGCACGGCGCCGGCGAGATAGGCACTGTTGGAAAATCCGACCTCGAAATTGGTGAAGTGCATGGTCGGGCTTTCCTTCAGCGCACCCGACAAGGCGCCCGCCAGCGTGACCTCCAGACCATCCAGAATCCAGGTGATGCCGAGCGCAATCACGACGCGGGTGTGGAAGCCGCTCCAGCGCAGACTGTCGAGACGCGAGGGAATGCTGGTTTCGATGACCCGATCTTCGCTTCCTCGTACCGGGCTGGCGCCAACGGCCGGAAGAATTGTCGCATCGCTCAGGCCGGCCATGCCGCGTTGCTCCAGTACTTACCGCTGATGAAGTCCTGAGAAATCGGAAACACCGCGGTTCAATGCCGATTGCGCTGCACGCGCGGCAAATCCATTGCATTACGCTTGAGATAATGCCTGGAAACGCGGTGTTCCAACGGCTCTCAAGCAGGAAGTCGATAACATTTGTGCCAGCCACCTTCGATCAACGCCTTGCGGACATGCGAGTTCCCGCATTGCGGCAAAGGAACCGATCGGCTTCGTCGCGGTTTTCGGCTGAAACAGCATGGAGTAGAACATGGCTGAACGTCGAAAAACGGCGCGTGCGCGCAAGACCGCAACGCCCAAGCCTGCTGCCCGGAAAAATACTGGCAGCGCGAGGGTAGGCAAGGCGGGTTCGGCGCGGCGGAAAGCTGTCGCCAAGAGGAAATCGCCAAAGCGCTGGTCCCAGCGTGTGACCCGTGAGAGCGATGCGCTCGATCTGCGACAAGGCGTCTTCAAACTGACCAGCGCAAAGAAGATCGCTGCTTCGCTCAAGCGCTCGGCGGAACGAAGTTCGCGTCGGAAGGCGGGCGCCTATCGCTCCGCGCTCTCGATGCTGACGTTCTATATCAACCGTGCCGGCAAGACCTTGCCGAAATCCCAACGCGATCGCCTGCAGCGCGCCAAGACTGAGCTGAAACACCAGTTTCATCGGGACCAATGATCGAGGCCAATTGCCTTATACAGCCGTTATACTCGCGAAAGCGATATCCAGTAATCGGCGGCTCGAGGGGCCGAGACCTCACGAAATACTGGATCATCCGCTTTCGCGGATGATGACACAGTCTTCGAATGGCGATTTCTACGCCGCGCGGATATTGGCCATGAAGCGGTCGAGTTCCTGGCGCAACCGCGTGCTTTCGCTCGAAAGCGTGCGCGCCGAATTCAGTACATCCTCCGACGCAGACCCGGTTTCGGTGGCGCCGCGATTGACCTTCGTGATATTGGCGGCAGCTTGATGGGTACCCTGGGCGACGCTCTGAACGCTGCGGGCGATTTCCTGGGTGGCTGAGCTTTGCTGCTGCACGGCGCTTGCGATCGTCGAGGCTATGCTTGAGATCTGGGCGATGGTGCCGCCGATTTCCTTGATCGCTGCGACCGATTCCTGCGTCGCGCCCTGCATGCCCAGGATGTGCGAGGATATCTCGTCAGTCGCCTTCGCGGTCTGGCTCGCCAGCGATTTGACCTCGGAAGCGACCACTGCAAAACCCCGCCCCGCTTCGCCGGCGCGCGCGGCTTCGATAGTGGCATTGAGCGCCAGGAGATTGGTCTGCTCGGCGATTGCCGTGATCAGCTTGACCACATCGCCGATTTCTTGCGCGGCGCGCGACAGTTTGCCGATACGCCCGTCGGTTTGCTGCGCCTGGAGCACGGCGGCCTCCGCGATCCGGTTGGACTCGCGGACTCGTCTGCCGATTTCATCGACCGAGGTCGAAAGCTCCTCCGTTGCGGCGGCGACCGATTGCATGTTGCTGGATGCTTCTTCCGACGCGCCCGCGACCTGGCTCGACAGGCTTTGCGTGGTCTCTGCCGTTCGGGTCAGGGTTCCCGCAGCCTGTTCCAGCTGAACGGCGGAAGCCGAAACGTTCGAGACGATAGAGCCGACAGCCGTCTCGAAATCATCGGCAAAGCGAATCAGCTCAGCGCGGCGCGCCGCGCTGCTTGCCCTGTTCTGCGCATCCTGGGTGGCGGCATCGCGCTCAGCTTTGGCGATGGCCTGCATCTTGAACTCTTCCATCGCGCCCGCCATCTCGCCGAGCTCGTCGCTGCGGCCGAGCCCCGGCAACACGACATCGAAATTGCCGTTGGCGAGTTCGCGCATTGCCTTGCACATCGCGATCATCGGCCGGGAGATTTGCTTGCCGAGCAACAGCGCCAGTACCGCGCCCAACAGAAAGCCGCCGGCCGCGAGCAGCACGATCAGGCGTTCGGTCTCGTCGATGGTGGCGTCGGATTCGGATTCGAGCCGTCGCTGATCGGAAAGCAGGTCCGCCTTCATCACGCTCGCGCCTTTGACGATCGCTGCCGCGGAATCGGCCATCTCGGCCGTTAGTTCATCTATTTCCTTGGAGTTCTCGATCAGTTTGGTCAGCGCCTGCCGATATTCGTCGAGCAGCGTGGCCGCCTCCTTGAGGCCCTGGAGGATCTTTTCATTGGTCGACGTAATTGCGTGCAGCGCGTTTTCGACAAACTTGAGACGCGCCACCGCGCTGGCGGCAACGGTCTGGTCGGCGTTGATGACAAAGATATTGGCGAGCGCGGTTACGGCCTGAAATTGCGCATTGGCCTTCTTGGCGCCGAATTCGATCACCGGAAGCTCCGGGTCGTCGGCGTTGCTGGGAAGATCGTCAAGCTTGTAGCGCAGCATGTTGGCGCCGCGTGCCAGCTGGTTCTGCACCACCAGCGCGCTCTCGCGCTTGATCTTGAGAATATCGGCAAAAATCTTGGTGAAGATCCGAAATTCCCTGGCGAGGCGGGTGATCTGTTCAAGACGCACCGGATTTGTGGTGCCCCTCATCGATTGGTCGATGGCAGCTTTCAGGCTTGTCTCGGCCGTCAGTGCCGCCTGGGCGTCGTACTCTTTCCCAGTCACCACATAGTATCGTGCCAGCGCCTGGTATGAGATCAGCTCGCGATCGATATTGCGCGCCAGATCGGCTTCGGACACGCTGTTTCGGTATGACGCCACGCCGGTGGAAACGCGTTCAAATCCGAGATAGCCGATGCCCATGCTGACGACCGTTATCGCGAGCACGACAGCAAAGCCGAGCATGACTTTGCCGCGAAATCGCAATGTGGGAAGCCTCACGGATATCGATTGCGGCCAGACGCGCTTTGACGATCCCACCTCGAACCCCCGTCTTCTTCCCAAGAATCAGCAGAACCGGCAGCGCGAGCTCCCGGATTGGGTGCCGAAAATTAGAGCAGAATGGATAAGAGCCGGTAAATTTGCCCCGAATCCTCCTGCCGGGACATGGCGGTTTCTTGGCGATGGCCCGATCACGGGGATGCCGAGGCTCGGAATTAAGCGCCCCGTTCATGGGCTGCATCCGACCCGGTCCGAAGAATGGAAACCAGGATGTCGCGACCAGCGCAATTGCGCCGCCGTTGGGCCAGTGGCTGAAGCGCAGGCGACATCACAATGACTGTCGCGATAAAAATCGTTGTTGCAAAGTCCAGCCCCGGTGCTTCTAATTGCAGCAATCAAAAAGCATGGGGAGGTTTCGACGTGTCTACAGTCAAATTGACAGTGAACGGCAAGGCGGTCTCGGCCGAGGTTGAGGACCGGACCCTCCTTGTCAATCTCCTGCGCGATCATCTGAACCTGACCGGCACCCATGTCGGCTGCGATACCAGCCAATGCGGCGCCTGTGTCGTGCATATCGATGGCCGGGCGGTCAAATCCTGCACGGTGCTGGCGGGCCAGGCC
>DASSGM010000274.1:0-4657 GCA_035693465.1 Bradyrhizobium sp.
TGTTGGAATTCGGCCCGAGGATTTTGTGATTTCGAACGATCCCGTCACCGGCGGCATTGCGCTCGATCTCACGGTGGAGGCAATCGAGCGCGTTGGGGCCGAAACCTTCATCTACGGCACCCGGCAGCATGAGGTGCAAGGCGTTGCCGCCAATCCCGGGGAGTTGCCGCCGGGCGAGGTGATTGTGCGGATCCCGGGCGCGACCGCGCCCGCGATCGGCGAGCGGATCAGGGCGGTTGCGCCGCGCCAAAAGCTGCATTTGTTCAGCGCCGACGGCCGCAAGCGGATCGATCTTTAGCGCGCACCCTCGGCATTTCAGGACGCGCCTCGGCGCGCGCCGGCAATCACGCGCTCACAATCTCGGGATTACGGTTTCGACGCTAAAGCGTCCCCGGCATAACGTTTGAGCGGGTTCCAGGCCGGTTCCGGGAGGCGCTTGAACCCCTGTAGAATCATGCCCATATTGACTGTTGACCGGAGGGCAAGTCCGCCAACCGGTTACCAAGGGCGCCGCAAGGGCCCTGAAATTTCAAAGTCGCTTCGAGAGGGCTTTGTAAAAATATGTCTCGTGTTCCCTCGTTATCGAGCCCGTTCCTGCTTGGATTCGACGAAATCGAGCGTGCGCTCGATCGCGTCGTCAAGGGCGCCGACGGTTATCCTCCCTACAATATCGAGAGGTGCGACCGCGCCAACGGCCAACCCGAGCGATTGCGGATCACGCTGGCGGTGGCAGGTTTTACCCGCGACCAACTCGATGTAACCATTGAGGAAAACCAGCTCGTAATCCGCGGCCGCCAGCAGGACGACAAGGCCCGGCAATACATCCATCGCGGCATCGCCGCGCGCCACTTCCAGCGCACTTTCGTACTGGCGGAGGGGATGCAGGTGCTGGGCGCGGACCTGAAAAACGGGCTGTTGTCGATCGATTTGGCCCGGCCTGAGCCGGAAAGGATCGTTAAGACAATCGCTATCAATGAGCACGAATAATGGAACGAGTAGCGGACTCGACCGCTTAGTCTGATAGAGGAGTCGAGACCATGACCGATGGTAATGTTGAGTTTGAGCCGAAGAGCGTCTCACGGGAGGCGCTGGCGACCCTGGGTGAGGGCCATATCGCCTATGTGAAGCAGATCCGTTCCGAGGACGTGCCGGGCTTGTTCCCTCAAGCGCCAGCGATCGCGCCGGGATTGAAACTGTTTGCACTGCACGCTGCCGACGGCACGCCGATCATGCTGACCGATAGCCGCGAAGCTGCGATCGCGAACGCCTGGAGCAACGAGTTGCAGGCCGTCAGCGTTCACTGACTGCAGTGATTGACGCTGTAGCGGACGCGGTGATTGCTGCCTGTCACAGCGGAGGGTGATGTCATACGCGGGCTTAACCGCGTATCCGATCTTCGCAGGAAGCATTTTCCAAAAATCAAATCATGAATTGCCGCGAGCGCGGACCGTGGTCTGCGTAAGTCCGACTGCGCTGTGCTCGGTGCCGGGCGATCGGATTTACGCCGCACTCGCGGGCGGCAGCGCCAGCACCGAATAGATCGCCTGCGCATCGCGCGAGGCGCGCAGCTTCTTGGCGACATCCTGGTCGCGCAACAGCCGTGCGATGCGCGCGAGCGCCTTCAGGTGATCGGCGCCCGCGCCTTCCGGCGCCAGCAGCAGGAACACCAGATCGACCGGCTGGCCGTCCATCGCCTCGAAATCGATCGGGCGTTCGAGACGCGCAAATAGCCCGAACAGCTTTTCCAGTTTCGGAAGCTTGCCATGCGGGATCGCGACCCCATAGCCGACCGCGGTGGTCCCGAGCTTCTCCCGTTGCAGCAGGACCTCGAAAATCGCGCGCTCATTCTGCCCGGTAAGGCCGGCTGCCCGCGCCGCCAGCTCCTGCAGCGCCTGCTTCTTGCTGTTGACCTTCAAAGCTGGGAGAACCGCCTCGGGTGCGACCAGATCGGTAATCGTCATGGGGCGTTCCGAGGTGATTTAACCGTCAGGTTGCGAAATAGGTTCTAGCGGGGCGGCGTCAAGAAGGTGGGGCGGGAGGCCGGCTTATACCCGGGTCCTGGTTGGTGGGCTTCTACTCCAACGCAAGACCGGTGCCAACTCCCGCGACATTGTTTCCAGCCCTCCCCTTCGAGGGCGGCGGACCATAGGGAGGGTCCTGCTGGGCGTCAATGCCGATTGACATCTACTTGCCGGGCTTAATCACCGGGGGATCAATCCAACCCACATTGCCGTCGCTCCGCCGGTAAATGATGTTCACGCGTCCGCTACCGCCGTGCTGGAACACGATGCAGGCGGCGCCGGTCAGGTCGAGCTCCATCACGGCCTCGCTGACCGAAAGCCGCTTCAGCGAAGTGGTGGCTTCCGCAATGATGACCGGGCTATAGCCGGTAACGTCGTCATTGCCCTCGCCGGGCGCCTCGATGACGTAGCTCGGCGCGTCGAGTGCCGGCGCGTTCATCTCGGCGAGCGCCGCGGAGGCCGCGTGCGCCTTGCGCGCCGAACGGTCCTTGAGGCGGCTCTTGTAGCGGCGCAGCCGCTTTTCGATCATCAGCAGCGCCTGGTCGGCGCTGGCATAGGCGTCGGCGGCATTGGAATCGGCTTCGAGAGTAATTCCGGAATCCAGATGCAATGCGCAGTCGGTGCGGAAACCGAAACCATCCTTGCTCAGGGTGATGTGGCCGGAATAATTGCCGTCGAAATACTTGCGCAGGACTTCCTCGGTGCGCTCGCTGACGCGCCCGCGCAGGGCCTCGCCGACGCTGATGCTTTTTCCCGAGATCCGGAGAGTCATTTTGGTGCCTCGATTGGACTGGTGCTGCGAGGTATAGCGAAATTGGGATTTGAGGCGCTAGTTTCGAAACCGAAGACTACCCCGATTTGGCCGCGGCGCAATCAGGCTGGCTGAATGTCCCGGGACCGGTCGGAAGACGTGGCGGCGGGGGCCGAGAGCGCATTACCGAGCATGCTTTGTTTATCGCGGCGGCGCTGTACCGACGAGGGGATTCGCATCGCTTCGCGATACTTCGCGACGGTGCGACGGGCGATATCAATGCCGGATTCCCGCAATCGTTCCACGATGGTGTCGTCGGAGAGGATCACTGAGGGGTCCTCGGCATCGATCAGCTGTTTGATGTGGTGACGGACAGCTTCCGCCGAATGGGCCTCGCCGCCGTGGGCGGAGGCGATCGAGGCGGTGAAGAAGTACTTCAATTCGAAGCTGCCGCGATTGGTGGCCATGTATTTGTTGGCAGTGACCCGCGACACCGTCGATTCATGCATCTGGATCGCATCGGCCACCGCCTTGAGATTAAGCGGCCGCAGATGCGCGACGCCATGGGTGAAGAAGCCGTCCTGCTGGCGCACGATCTCGGTTGCGACCTTGAGGATGGTGCGGGCGCGCTGATCGAGCGCGCGCACCAGCCAGGTCGCGTTCTGCAGACAGTCGGTGAAATAGGATTTGTCGCCGTCCTTGCGGATCGTCTTCGACAGCTCGGTATAATAGGTTTGATTGACCAGCACGCGCGGCAGCGTGTCAGAGTTGAGCTCGACGTGCCAGCCGCCGTCCGGCCCGGGCCGCACATAGACATCCGGCACCATAGTCTGCAGCTTCGCCGAGCCGAATTTCAAACCCGGCTTCGGATCGAGACGGCGGATTTCGCCGATCATGTCGGTGATGTCCTCATCATCGACACCGCAGAATTTTCGTAAAGCGGCGATGTCGCGTTTCGCCAGCAAATCCAGATGTTCGACCAGCGCCTGCATCGCGGGGTCGTAACGATTGAGCTCGCGCAGCTGGATCGCTAGGCACTCGCTCAAGTTTCGCGCGCAGATACCGGGCGGATCGAATTTTTGCAGCGTTGCGAGAACCGCTTCGACGTCCTGTTGCGACGCCCCTAACCGCTCGGCGGCCTGCCCCAGATCCGGCGGCAGGTAGCCGGCCTCGTCGACGAGATCGATGAGGTATTGGCCGATCATGCGCTGCGCCGGCGCGATGAAAGCCACCGCCAGCTGTTCGGCAAGATGGCTGCCCAGTGTGACCTCGGCGGCGACGAAGGCTTCGAGATTGTACGCCTCGTCGTTGGAGGCGCCGCCGCCCCATTCGGTGTACGCCGTCGGTGCCGCATCCTGGGCATTGCGCGCGGCGGCTTCGGCGGGCTCTTCGGAGAAGACGTTATCCAGCCCGGTATCCAGGGTCTGCTCGATCTCGGTGCGGCTGCCGAGGTCGCGATTCAACCACTCGTCCTGGGCCGGCTCGAAACCGTCGCCGGCGCCGCTGGCCATGTCGGAAGGCTCGGCGGCAGCGCCCTCGCCATAGCCAGAGAGGCTATCCTCTTGGTCGGAAAACCCGGCCTGCTCCGGCACGGGTTCACCCGCAACCGGTGGCTCGGCGCCGTCGCTGGCACGCTCGAGCAGCGGATTTCGCTCCAGTTCCTCCTCGACGAAGGTCGAAAGGTCGAGATTGGACAGCTGCAGCAGCTTGATCGCCTGCATCAGCTGCGGCGTCATCACCAGCGACTGCGACTGGCGGAACTCTAATTTCTGCGTCAGCGCCATGGAGGCAAGAACCGATCCCTAAAAGTTGGTCCGATTCTTGCTTAAACGAGTCCAAAGCCGATGTACACGGCTTGACGAACAAGAAAAAAACGCTAGAGGCG
>DASSGM010000275.1:0-6951 GCA_035693465.1 Bradyrhizobium sp.
GTAACGTCGGGATGCAGGCATTTGCCGGGATCGATGCGATACCAGCCGCGGCTGCTCACGGTCTTGCCGTCGTCGGTGGCAACCGCGGCCATGATCTTGTGCGGCGTATCGTTGCACCAGGTCAGCCCGGCGCCGGACGGCGATTGCACCGCCGCGATCATGGTGGCGAAGAAATTCGGCGACTGCACCGCATCGGTGGTGAGCCCCCGGCTTTTCAGGAACGCCGCCAATGCGGCTTGCGTTTTGGGACCGTCGACGCCGTCGATCGGCGCGGCATCATAGCCCGCGATCACCAGCAGCCGCTGAATGCCGGCGAGCCTTGCCTGTTCGTCATCATACTCGCTACCCTCGGCGAGGTAGGCCACCAGGTTGCCGTCATCGGTCTGCGTCGGGTTCACTTGCGTAAAGGGCGCGGGCGTCTGCCCGCTGCGGCACTGACGGGCGGCTGCAATTACGAAATTGTCGGGCGCGATGCAAAGCGTGTCGCCGCCGCTTTGCGGGATCGGCGATGCGCCATAGACGCCGAGCGCGCGCGCGTTGAGCAGGATACGGTCGGCGGTCAGCGTGCCCTGCGCCACGACGCGGCACGCCGCGGGATCGATACGGAACCAGCCGCGGGTCGCGGTAGCCGCCTTGTCGTCGATGCCGATCGCGACCTCGACCACATAGCTCATGCGGTTGCAGAGTTTCAGGTCGGCAACAGCGGGCGCCGATGAGATCAAAAACGCGATTGTCGCCGCGGGTAGCGCGACGGCGGTGCGCACCCAGTATCGCCGCATCGCTGCCCGGAAGCGGCGCCTGAGCGTTGGGGGCGGAGAAATCGCTGTCATCACTTGTGGATCAGCGTGCCGGTGCCCTGGTTGGTGAACAGTTCGAGCAGCACGGCATGCTGCATCTTGCCGTCGATGATGACCACGCCTTCGACGCCCTGCTCGAGCGCATAGATGCAGGTTTCGACCTTCGGGATCATGCCGCCGGCAATGGTGCCGTCGGCGACCAGCTTGCGCGCGTCCTTCACCGACAGTTCCGGAATGAGCTTCTTCGATTTGTCGAGCACGCCGGAAACGTCGGTCAACAGCAACAGCCGTTTTGCCTTGAGCGCGCCGGCGACCGCGCCGGCAAAGGTGTCGGCGTTGACATTGAAGGTTTGCCCCGCGCGCGAGGTGGCCAGCGGGGCCAGCACCGGAATCAGCTCATGGCCGATCAACTGGTTCAACAGCGTCAGATCGACTTTTTCCGGCTCTCCGACAAAGCCGAGATCGACCACCTTCTCGATCTGCGAATCCGGATCGACCATGGTGCGCGTCGCCTTCGACGCCATCACCATGTTGCCGTCCTTGCCGCACAGGCCGACCGCCTTGCCGCCGGCCTCGTTGATGTAGCCGACCAGCTGCTTGTTGATCGAACCCGCCAGCACCATTTCGACGATCTCGATGGTGGCGGCGTCGGTGATGCGCAGACCGGCTGCGAATTCCGACTGAATGCCGAGCCGCTGCAGCATGGTCGCGATCTGCGGTCCGCCGCCATGCACCACCACCGGATTGATGGCGGTCTGTTCCAGCAGAACGATGTCGCGGGCGAAGGCTTTCGCAACATCTTCGGCGCCCATGGCATGGCCGCCATATTTGATGACGATGGTTTCCTCGTCGTAGCGCTGCATGTGCGGCAGCGCCTCGGACAGGATGCGGGCCTGATCGAGCGGACTGATATGTGGCGCGTCGGTCATGAAGCGGGTCTCGTGGTCTCTCTCGGTGGGGCGGTTTCTATCTGATTGGCGGCCAGGGCGCAAAGTGCCGTCACTCCCGCCGCGGCCAGGCCGCCGCCACCGCCAGCGTGAGCCAGCTCACGATCAACAGCGTGCCGCCCGACGGCGCGGCCATCGGGAACAGGCCATGGCCGGCATATTGCCGCAACGTCAGGTCGCCGGCGAACAATGCTGTGGCGATCGCAAAGCCGAATGCCGAAGCGATCGCGATCCGGGCATGAATGACGCCGCGCTCTGCCAACGCCACTACCGCGAGCACGGCAGTGGCGTGAAACAGCAGCATCGACGAGGCCGCCGCCAGCCGGGCCGCATCGGCTTGATGCGCGGACGCAGCAGCCAGGATCACGCCGTCGGCGCCCATCACGCCGGCAAGGATGATCAGGATGCGCAGCAGGCGGAATTCCATCGTCAACCGCGCTCCCCAAGCAAACGCGCCATCGCCGCGCGCAATTCCGGCATCCCCGCGCCGGTGCGCGAGGACGTCGCCAGAACGTCCGGAAAGGCGGCGGGATGTTTGGTCAGAGCCGCCGCGGTGGCGGCAATGCGCTGCTCCAGCTCGGCAGGCTTCACCTGATCGGCCTTGGTGAGGACGAACTGATAGCTCACGGCCGACTTGTCGAGCGTCTTTGCGACCTCGAGGTCGACCTCCTTGAGGCCATGCCGGGCATCGACCAGCACATAGACCCGCGCCAGACTGGGGCGGCCCTGCAGGAACTTGTGGATCAGCGCGGTCCAGGACGCGACCTTGGCCTTTGGCGCGGACGCGTAGCCGTAACCGGGCATATCGACTAGCCGGAGGCCGGCATGGCCGGGCCCTTCGAAGAAAATCAGTTCCTGGGTGCGGCCCGGCGTATGCGAGGTCCGCGCCAGCGCGTTGCGGCCGGTCAGCGCGTTGATCAGGCTGGATTTGCCGACATTGGAACGGCCGGCAAAAGCGACCTCGATGCCTGCGATCGGCGGCAGCGTTTCGATCGAGGGCGAGGCCCAGAAGAACCGCCAGTCGCCGGCGAACAGCTTTCGCCCCTGTTCGATCAGCTTCGCATCGATGTCGGTGGTCATGCGAAGGTCCCATGCTTCGTCATGGCCGGGCAAAAGCGCGAAGCGCGTCTTCGCGCTAGATGTCCCGGCCATCCACGTCTTACTTTTCAGCGACCCTCCAAGACGTGGATGCCCGGCACAAGGCCGGGCATGACGAATTAGAGACCGATGCGTCCCTCACACCAGGAAGTCTTACGTCGCCTTCTTCCAGGCGAACGTCGCCCTGAGATTGTCGAACAATTCAACCTTCACGCCATTGCGGCGCATGATGAAGCTCTGCTGCAGCACCGAAAGCAGGTTGTTCCACGCCCAGTAGATCACCAGACCCGCCGGGAAGCCGGCAAGCATGAAGGTGAAGATCAGCGGCATCCAGTCGAAGATCATTTTCTGGGTCGGGTCCGGCGGCGTCGGATTGAGCTTCATCTGGAACCACATCGTGATGCCCATGATGATCGGCCATACACCGAGCACGAGGTAGTGTCCGAACAGCGGGATCGTGGTCGGATCGAAATGAAGCAGGCCGAACAGGTTGAACAGATTGGTCGGGTCGGGCGCCGACAGATCCTTGATCCAGCCATAGAACGGCGCGTGCCGCATTTCGATGGTGACGAACAAGACCTTGTAGAGCGAGAAGAACACCGGGATTTGCAGCGCGACGGGAAGACAACCGGCGATCGGGTTGATCTTCTCCTTCTTGTAGATTTCCATCATCTCCTGCTGCTGCTTCACCTTGTCGTCGGGATAGCGCTCCTTCAGCGCCTGCAGCTGCGGCTGCACCGATTTCATCTTCGCCATCGAGGCGTAGGATTTGTTGGCGAGCGGGAAGAACAGGAGCTTCACCAGCACCGTCACCAGCAGAATGGAGATACCGAAATTGCCGACCAGGTGATAGAAGAAGTCCAGCGCCAAAAACATCGGCTTGGTGATGAAATAGAACCAGCCCCAGTCGATCAGAAGATCGAAGTGGTTGAGCCCGAGCTGCTTGTTGTAGCCGCCGAGACCCGCGAATGGAAAATTGATGCCGACCACGCTGGCTTCCTTGGCGCCGGCGAACAGGCGCGCATTGGCGCTGGCGGTGCCGCCGATGGCGATGGTTTGCGGATCTTGCAGGTAATCGGTCTGATAGGTCCTGATCGGGCCGACCAGATTGGACGAGAATCGCGCCTGCAGCTGCGCGGTGGTATCGGGCAGCAGCGCCGAGGCCCAGTACTTGTCGGTGATGCCGAGCCAGCCATTGGTGACCTTGAAGCTGACCGACTTGGCGTCGTCGATCTTCTTGTAGCCGTATTCCTGCAGACCCTGGTCGCCGAGATAGCCGATCAGGCCCTCGTGCAGGATGTAGTAGCCCGCGACCTGCGGGGTGCCGTGCCGCGAGATCAGCGCGAACGGATAAAGCGTGACCGGCGCATTGCCGATATTGGTGACGTCATCCTTGATGGTGAAGAGGTAGCGGTCGTCGATCGAGATCGTGCGCCGGAAGGTGAGGCCGTCGCCATTGTCGTATTTCAGGACGACCGGGCTCGACGGCGTCAGGCTGCCGGCGCCTTCCAGCTGCCAGACCGTGTCGCGGTCCGGAAGTTTTATGGTCGAACCGGCCGCCGGCACCCAGCCGAATTCGGCGTAATAGGGCTCGGCCGTTCCGGAGGGCGAGTACAGCACGATCGGCGGCGATGACGGATCGACGGTCTCGCGGAATTGCACCAGCGACAGATCGTCGATGCGCGCGCCTTTCAGCGAAATGCTTCCCGAGACCCGCGGCGTGTCGATCTTGACGCGCGGCACGGCCGCGATGGCGGTAGCGCGGCTAACGGGCGCCGTGGATGCGGGCTGATTGGTTGCGGGCGCATTGGCCGAGGGCGCCGGCGCGGCGCCGGTCTGTGGCGCGGTCGCAGGTGGGGTCGTGCTTCCGGGCTGCGCGGCGGGTTTTGCCAGTTCGCTCTGCGCCTGATGCGCGGCGCGCTGCTTCTCCATCTGCGGCATGTTATAGAAATATTGCCAGGCGATCAGCACGAGGCCGGACAGAATGACGGCGAGGATGGTGTTGCGATTATCGGACATCGTTCAAGATCTCGTCATTCAATTCGGTTGGCGGCTTGCGCTATACTCTTTTTGGCGCGTTTTCTTTACGCGAACCGGTGTCCACTTCGCTCGAAAACGCTTTCACCTGTTTCGACGCTTGCCGGTCGAGGCGATTGAGCGCCGAGCGGAGGTCGTCGAGCATGGTCGCGAAATCGCGATTCAGTGCGGCCCGACGGCCGACTAGCACATAATCACTGTGCGGTCGCATTGATATGACGTCCAGCGACTTCACCAGTTCGCGAAGCCGGCGCCGGATGCGGTTGCGCTCGGTGGCGGTGCCGTTCTTCCTGGAAACGGTGAAGCCGACCCGGATCGGGCCGTCATCGTCGCGACGCCGCCTTTGCACCACGAAGGCCGCGCTGGTGACCCGCGCGCCACTGGCAACGGCGAGGAAGTCCGCCCGCTGCCTTAACCGGTCCATGATGAAATCTCCGGGAAGCCCGGCTCACGCGCTCAGACGCTTGCGGCCCCGGGCGCGGCGCGCCGCGAGGACCTTGCGGCCGCCGGTCGTGGCAAGGCGGGCGCGGAAGCCGTGTCGGCGCTTGCGCACCAGTTTGCTGGGTTGATAAGTCCGCTTCACGGCTGTTCTCCGCTGACCGGCAATGTGCCTGATTAATGAGATAAGTCCGCGGATGCTGGCCGGCCAAAGCGGGCCGTTTCCGGCCCAAAATGAGCCGCCCCGGTCGGGCCGGGGCATCGCGGACAATTGGCGCGGCTTATACGGGAGCGACCCGTTTTCGTCAATCTGGCCGCTTGCCGCATCACAACACCTTCGAAACGACGAAATTCGTGCGAATATGTCAATCTCTGCGGTGTTTTCCCGTGGGAGAGTGGCGGCTCGGCCGGTGCGCATTAGATATCGGGCCGGCAGACATTAGCGATCCGTAATTTGACCGGTTCCGGGGCAGAGACGCATCCTGAACCGGAGCGCGATCCGCAAAAAGGGGCACCGGTTGTGGGGTCCGATCGCGCTTTAAGAAAACAAGGTGGCGCATGATCTCGTCGCCGAACCGCCGATATTTTGGCGGATCATGCACCGCCCGGGAAGGCAGGGCATCGTGTCCGTGACTGACGACCAGCCGACAACCGTCTCGCCGCGGCCCAAGCCGCCGCGCCGGCTCGGCCTGTCCGGAAAACTGCTGCTGCTCACCATTCCGCTGGTCATGATCGCGTTGATGCTGATCTATGTGCCCGCGATCGCGAATTTCCGGATGAACCGGCTGAACGACCGGCTGGCGGCGGCGAACACCGCGGCACTAGTGCTCGATGCCGCGCCCTCGGGCATGGTTCCCGATTCGCTGGCGCGGCAGATCCTCAACAGCATCGGGGCGCGCGCCGTCGCCATCAAGATGGGGCAGCAACGGCGGCTGCTGGCCAGCGCCGGTTTGCCGCCCGCGATCGATCACGATGTCGACATGCGGACCATGACAGTGTGGTCGGCGATCATCGATACCTTCGAGATGATGCTGGAGAGCGGCAACCAGGCGATCCGCGTGGTCGGCCCGACCCCCGGCGGCGGGCAGTTCATCGAAGTGGTGATCGATGAGCTGCCGTTGCGTCAGGCGATGTACCGGTTTTCCCGCAATCTGCTCGCAGTGTCACTGGGGATAGCGCTGCTCACCGCGGCGCTGGTCTATCTGGCGCTGCATTATCTGTTCGTGCGGCCGATGCGGCGCTTGACTGCGAGCCTGGTCGGCTTCCACGAAAATCCCGAGAGTTCGGCGCGGATTATCGTGCCGAGCCATCGCGGCGACGAGATCGGCGTCGCCGAGCGTGAATTGTCCGACATGCAGCGCGATCTGGTGTCGATGCTGCATCAGAAGAGCCGGCTCGCAGCCCTTGGGCTTGCGGTGTCGAAGATCAACCACGATCTGCGCAATCTGTTGGCCTCCTCGCAGCTGATTTCGGACCAGCTCGCCAGCGTGCCCGATCCGCGGGTGCAGCGCTTTGCGCCGAAACTGATGCGCTCGCTGGAGCGCGCGATCGCGTTTTGCCAGTCGACGCTGTCCTATGGCCGCGCCCAGGAGGCCGCACCCGATCGCCGCATGATCCTGCTCGAACCGATCGTG
>DASSGM010000276.1:0-8655 GCA_035693465.1 Bradyrhizobium sp.
CTTGCGCGTGGGGTGGATGGGGGTCCCCGAGCCGCTGCCCTTCGCGGAGCCTCGTTTGGGTCGGCGGACGGTTCTCACCTTGCCGCTGCTTCCGCCTCCGCAGAAGAACTGATCGCCGCCATCGGACTCGAGCCCCGACACGCCCACCCCAGGCGGCATCTCGAGCCTCTCCAGGACCTCTCCCGTTAGAGGATCTATTCGCCGCAAATCGCTCTCGTCACCTTCCCAGGTGCCGTGCCAGAGTTCGCCGTCGATCCAGGTGACCCCGGTGACGACGCGCTTGGATTCGATGGTGCGAAGGATAGCTCCTGTTTGGGGATCGACTTGATGGATCTTCCGGCCCCGATGTTGCCCCACCCAAAGCGTCCCTTCGGCCCATGCGAGCCCCGAGTCGCCGCCCCCGCCGGGCGCCGGAATCGTCGCGAGTACACGGCCGGTCTTCGGATCGATCTTCTGGATGCGATCCTCGGCGATCTGAAACAGGTGCTGACCGTCGAAGGCCGTTCCCGCGTGCGCGGCGACATCGATTGAGCGCACTGTCTTTCCGCTCGCCGGATCGAGGGCGTGCAGCTTGTCTCCGGCGGCAAACCAGACTTGCCGGCCGTCATAGGTGACCCCATTCACCCGGTCGACGCCCGGAAAGGGTCCATACTCATGCACGATTTCTGCCGCCGATCGCTTCATGCTCCGCTCCTGATCATTCGGTGGTGGCTTGCATCCTAGCCACTCGGTAGTGGAGCCGGGAGTAACAAGGTCGTCGCGAATCCCGGCACCGGCGGGGTCATCCAGCGGCGCGCCCGCCCGCGACCATACGACTGCACCTTGCCCGCTGTCGCAAGCTGGTCGAGCGCCCGCTGCACGCTGCGCTGGCTGGCGTCCAGCGCAAGCGCAAGCGCCGAGCTCGACCACGACTCACCGTCGGCGAGAAAGGCCAGCACGGCGCCATGCTGCTCTTCGACCGGCCGCGCCAGCACGACGATCTCGCCGGCGCGGCGCGGCGTTAGCGCAAACCCTCGCTGCGTCGCGCTCACGGCGGCCAGCGTCCGAAGCGCCGTGCGAAGCCGCCCGATCTCGACCCGCAACCGTGCGCGATGCGATTCATCGGCCTGCTTGGCCCGGAATGCCCGCATGAGGAGCGTACCCCTCGACACGTCTCCGGGCCACGCCTCGCCCAGTGCGCGTGCGAGCGCAAACAACACCGGACGCCTTGCCAGCGAGACCACCGTGCGTGCGTCACGCACGACATAATGGCACGCGTCCACGACCAGCGCCTTCGACGCCAGCAGCGCTTCAACATCCTCGAGCAGCAGGGCTCGCTCCTCGCCACGCGCAATCAGGCGCGCTGCGGGCGTGTTCAGCACGACGGATGCGCTTTCGACCTCCGCCGTCAGCGCAGCGATATCGGCGTCGCGCGCGGCGTGCTCGGCACGGGCGAGCGCCGCGCGCGCTGTCTTGGTCCGAAGGCGTCGCATCGCGATCCCCGCGACGACCAGTTCGTGGGCGGCCTTCAACGCGGGCGGGAGAGGCGCGGGGTCGAGCCCGACGAGGGCATGCTCGGCCTCGTCGAGGCGGCCGATCAGGAGCAGGCGCCGGACCGCGAGATTGCGCGCATGCGCGGCATTTACGCCGTCGCCGCGCGCCTCGAGCGTGGCCCGCGCCGCGTCGAGCGTCTTCGCAGGGAAGCTGAGGTCGCGCGAGACCAGCGCGATCTCGGCCTCGGCGACGACACACCTTGCGCGGGCGACCGCCTCTTTCGGGCCAAAGGCGCGCGCCGCGCTCCGCAACAGAGCCTTTGCTCGAACGAGATCGCCGAGCTGAGCCATCGCGATGCCTCGAAGCGCCAGCGCCGGCGCGTCGTCGCGCAAGGCGACCCGCTTCAGCGCGCCGAGGGGATCACCCGTTGCGAGCGCGCGCGCCGCGGCCGTAATCAGCGAGTCCATTCGAATCCCGCCACACTTGTCACTCTCACCTTTCGATGCCCGGTCCTAATCTATCTCACGACCACAAACCAGTAGTCGTAGCAAGAAGGCATTGTCATGGTTGACTGGACGATCCTTTCGCCAACGTTCCTCACAGCCGCCGTCGAGTGGGCTGGCGCCGTTGTGACGGTGCTTGCCGTCGGCCGGGGCCACTCGACAAGCAACATCAAGGCGAGAGAGCAGCGATGATGAACGCGCCCGATACCAACGCCGGATCCTCCGCCATGAGTGCGACCCGGCGTGAAACCGCGGGCGGCCCCGTCGCAAGCGGCAATGCGGCAGCCCTTGGTGCGGCCGATTGGCTGTGCCTCGCGGCCGCCCCGACCTTCGCGATCATGGCGCTGCTGACGGGCGTTGTTGGCGGCGGCTCGCCGGATATGCTCTGCTCGGCGATGCAAGACGCGTCACCGCTTAGCGGAATGGTGCCTATGTACTTGCTGATGTGCGCATTCCATTCGGCGCCTTGGGTGAATCTGATCTCCCGCCGGCGAAGCGGTGCCCGCCGTTCCTGATCCGGCGTTCGCCGGAGCCAGCAGTGATGCGCGCTTCATCCATCGCCGCCAAAATATCCCGGCTTCGCCGTCGTCCAGGTCTCGCTCCAGCTGACCGCCGCCGTCGACGGTCAGCGTTTCTCCGGTGATAAATCCTCCCGAGGGCCCGGCGAGGTAGACGCAGGCTTGCGCGATGTCCCAGGGCGAGCCCGCGCGCATCATCGGATTCGAACGCGGATAAACCGTGCGCGCCTGCGGCATATAGACGTTCCAGCCTTCGGTCTCGATCGCCCCGGGCGCCACACAATTCACCCGGATGTTCAGCGGCGCCCATTCGACGGCGACGCTGCGCGAAAGCGCGATGACGCCCGACCGCGCCGCGATCGTGTGCGCGATGCCGTAGAGCCCATGCGTGGTGACGACCACGATATTGACGATGCTGCCGGGGTGCTTGCGGTCGCGCCAGCGCTGCGCCGCCGCCTGCATCATGTAGCAGGTGCCGTTCAGATTGGTGTCGATCACCGCGTTCCAGCCCTTGAATCCTTGAGTGCATCGGCCGCAAACACGTTCGGCTGGATCGCACGGGCTTCGCCGGCGATGGCGGCGCTTGATGATCATCCATGGCGGCGCTGGCCTCTTGCCACGTTCGGCTTGAGCCGTACACTAACCGCGCGTGGCCGTGAAGAGCGGCGGATTTGCAAGACAGGACGTCGAAATTGCGCATTACCATCTACGGCATCAAGAACTGCGACACCATGAAGAAAGCGCGTGCCTGGCTCGACAGCCATGGCGTGGCTTATGGCTTTCATGATTACAAGACCGCGGGCATCGCCAAGGAAAAGCTCAAGCGCTGGTCCGACGAATTGGGCTGGGAAACGCTACTCAATCGCGCCGGCACCACGTTTCGCAAATTGCCTGATAACGACAAGGAGGGCCTGAACGAGCGCAAAGCGCTCGCCCTGATGCTGGCGCAGCCGTCGATGATCAGACGACCCGTGCTCGATCTCGGCGGCAAATTGCTGGTCGGGTTCAGGCCGGAAATCTACGCCAGGGAAGTGGCGCCATCGGGCCGATCCCGCCGCGGCTAGCCTAGCTGGTTACCGCCGGATAGGCGGTCTCGAAGTTTTCGGCCGCCGAAAACGTCCGGCGAGGCCGTTCATCCAGCGCTCACGCAATTCGACTAATGGCGTATCCGCTTTCCTGCGGCCTCGCCGGAAGCCCAGCTTTCCGCCTTGCGCAAACCGCCCCGTTGACGGCATATTCGCAGGCGGAGGCGGTCCGGGACGGGATTTTCCAAAAGTGTTTTTGGAAGAACCCGCCGGTTAGGAAAAAAATTGGGCACCCGCGATATCACCTCGCGGCGATGGCTGACGGGGGAAATCTGATTGGCCGATGAGTTCATTCTCGAAACCCATGGATTGACCAAGGAGTTCGCGGGCTTTTTCGCCGTTCGCGATGTTGATCTTCGGGTCCGACGTGGCAGCATTCACGCCTTGATCGGTCCGAACGGGGCCGGCAAAACCACGTGTTTCAATCTCCTGACCAAGTTCCTGAAGCCCTCGGCCGGCCAAATTCTGTATAAGGGACAGGACATCACGGCGATGGCCCCGGCCGATGTGGCGCGTCTCGGCCTGGTGCGCTCGTTCCAGATCTCGGCGGTGTTCCCGCATCTGACCGCGCTCGAGAATGTGCGGGTCGCGCTGCAACGTCAGCATGGACACTCCTTCGACTTCTGGCGTTCCAAAACCGTGCTCGACCGCTTCAACGGCCGCGCGCGCGAGCTGTTGAACGATGTCGGCTTGAGTGAGTTTGCCAACACGCCGGCGGTCGAAATGCCCTATGGGCGCAAACGCGCACTCGAGATCGCAACCACGCTGGCGCTCGATCCGGAAATGATGCTGCTCGACGAGCCGATGGCCGGCATGGGACATGAGGACATCGACAAGATCGCCGCACTGATCAAGCGCATCTCAGCGAAATACACGATCCTGATGGTCGAACACAATCTGAACGTTGTTGCCAACCTTTCCGACATCATCACCGTGCTGACGCGCGGTCACGTGCTGGCGGAAGGCCATTACGCCGAGCTGTCCAAGGATGCACGCGTCAAGGAAGCCTATCTGGGAGCAGGTCATGCCTGAAATGGCCGCAGCCACCGCGACCAGGCGCGCACCAATGCCGGGCACGGCTGCGCCGGTGCTTTCGGTCCATAATCTCGAAGCCTGGTACGGCGAGTCTCACATCCTTCACGGTATCGATTTCAACGTCAGCGCCGGCGAGGTGGTCACATTGCTCGGGCGCAACGGCGCCGGCAAAACGACCACGCTGAAATCGGTGATGGGGATCATTGGCAAGCGCACCGGCGCGATCCGTTTCAATGATCAGGAGATCAGCCGGGCGTCCTCGGACCGGATTGCACGCATGGGCGTCGCCTTCTGCCCCGAGGAGCGCGGGATCTTCGCCAGCCTCGATGTCCGCGAAAATCTGCTGCTGCCGCCGGTCGTGCGCGGAGGCGGGCTGTCGCTGGACCAGATCTTCGACCTGTTTCCCAATCTCAAGGAGCGGCTCAACAGCCAGGGCACCAAATTGTCGGGCGGCGAGCAGCAGATGCTGGCGATCGCCAGAATCCTGCGCACCGGCGCGCGGTTTCTGATGCTGGACGAGCCGACCGAGGGCCTTGCGCCGGTTATCATCCAGCAGATCGGCCACACCATCGCTCGGCTCAAGAAAGAGGGTTTTACCATCCTTCTGGTCGAACAGAACTTCCGGTTCGCGGCGACAGTGGCCGACCGCTACTACATCGTCGAAAACGGCAAGATCATCGATGGCTTTGCCAACTCGGAGCTGCAGGCCAACATGAATAAGCTTCACACCTATCTCGGCGTCTGAACCACGTCTTCAAGCAGGATCCCCGGAGGAAAGAAATATGAAAAGCAGAATTTCGGCTCTTTTGCTCGGCGCCGCACTGGCGTTTGCCGCTGATGGCGGCGCGTTTGCGCAGGACAAGACCGTCAAGATCGGCGTATTGACCGATAATTCGGGTCTCTACTCCGACCTCGGTGGTCCAGGGTCCACCGTGGCGGCCCAGATGGCGATTGAGGATTCCGGGCTCGCGGCCAAGGGCTGGAAGATCAATGTGATTTCCGCCGACCATCAGAACAAGCCCGACAATGCCACCAACATTGCGCGGCAATGGATCGATGTCGAGAAGGTCGACATCTTCGTGGACGTGCTGAACTCCGGCGTTGCCCTTGCGGTGAACAATCTGGTGAAAGAGAAGAACGCCATCATGATCAATACCGGCGCGGCGACGTCGGATCTCACCAATGGCCAATGCTCGCCGAACACGATTCATTGGGTCTACGACACCTACATGCTTGCCAACAGCACCGGTCAGGCGCTGGTCAAGGCCGGTGGCGACACCTGGTTCTTTCTGACCGCCGACTACGCATTTGGCCACGCGCTGGAACGCGACACCGCCGCGGTCGTGGTCAAGTCGGGCGGAAAGGTGCTTGGCGCGGTCAAGCATCCGTTGAACACCGCGGATTTCTCCTCGTTCCTGCTGCAGGCGCAGGCTTCCAAAGCCAAGGTTATCGGCATGGCCAATGCCGGCGGCGACACCACCAATACGATCAAGCAGGCCGCGGAGTTTGGCATCGTCTCGGGAGGCCAGAAACTCGCCGGCCTTCTGCTGTTTATCAACGACGTTCACGCGCTGGGCTTGAACGTGGCGCAAGGGCTGAATTTCACGGAAACGTTCTATTGGGATCTGAATGACGGAACCCGCGCGTTTTCAAAACGCTTTTCAGAGCGAATGAAGAACAAGGCAGAGCCATCCATGGTGCAAGCCGGCGTTTATTCGGGCCTGATCCACTATTTCAAGGCGCTCGAAGCGATGGAGGGCAATAGCCATGATGGCGCAAAGATCGTCGCGAAAATGAAGGAAATGCCGACCGACGATCCGTTGTTCGGCAAGGGCACGATCCGCATCGACGGCCGCAAGATCCACCCGGCCTATCTGTTCGAGGTCAAGAAGCCGTCCGAATCCAAGGGACCATGGGACTATTACAAACTGATCGGAACAACCCCGGGAGAGCAGGCCTTCAGGCCGCTTTCGGAAAGCGCCTGCCCGCTGGTAAAGAAGTAACAACGGCCGCCCGCCGGCTCTGTGCCGGCGGGTTTTCCCCCGGCATTCTGCAAGCCTGAATGCGAAAGATCGATCGATGCAAGCCCTCTACGCGCAGCTTCTGGTGGGACTGATCAACGGCTCGTTCTACGCGCTCTTGAGTCTCGGGCTCGCCGTGATCTTTGGGATGCTCAACATCATCAATTTCGCGCACGGTGCGCTCTACATGATGGGCGCTTTCTGCGCCTATTTCCTGCTCAATGTGGCGGGCATCGGATACTGGCCGGCGCTGATCATCGCTCCCATCGCGGTTGGTATTTTCGGCATGATCCTCGAGCGGACCATGCTGCAATGGCTTTCCGGCCTCGATCACCTCTACGGACTATTGCTGACCTTCGGAGTGGCGCTGATCATCCAGGGCGTCTTTCAGAACTATTTCGGCTCGTCCGGCCTGCCTTACGCGATCCCCGACCAGCTGAAAGGCGGCATGAATCTCGGCTTCATGTTCCTGCCGATCTATCGCGGCTGGGTGGTGGTGTTCTCGCTCGTGGTGTGCCTGCTCACCTGGTTCCTGATCGAGCGCACGCGGCTCGGCGCTTACCTTCGCGCCGCTACCGAAAACCCGACCTTGGTGCGCGCATTCGGCGTCAACGTGCCGCGGATGATCACCCTGACATACGGGCTCGGCGTCGGGCTTGCCGCACTGGCAGGGGTGTTGTCGGCGCCGATCAACCAGGTGCGGCCGCTGATGGGCGCCGACCTGATCATCGTCGTGTTCGCGGTGGTGGTGATCGGCGGCATGGGTTCCATCATGGGATCGATCATCACCGGCTTTACGCTTGGCGTGATCGAAGGATTGACCAAATATTTTTATCCCGAAGCCTCCAACACCGTGGTCTTTGTCCTGATGGTGCTGGTGCTGCTTGTGAAGCCTTCGGGACTGACCGGACGGGCGGCCTGATATGACAGCAATGACCGACGACACGATCCCGGTGACCCCGAGCGGCATCCGCGATGAGATGATCGCGTTCGGTATCATGACCGTGCTGTTGGCGATCGTGCCGTTGACCGGCCTCTATCCATTCTTCGTGATGCAGGCGTTGTGCTTTGCGCTGCTCGCCTGCGCCTTCAACCTGCTGATCGGCTATGGCGGATTGCTGTCGTTCGGTCACGCGATGTTTTTAGGAACAGCGGGCTATATCACCGCGCATGCGCTGAAGGTCTGGGGCTTTACACCGGAGCTTGGAATTCTGATGGGCACCGCCGGCGCCGCTGGCCTTGGCGTCATTACCGGCGTCGTCGCGATCCGTCGCCAGGGCATCTATTTCGCGATGATCACGCTCGCGCTGTCGCAGCTTTTGTATTTCATCTATCTGCAGGCGCCGTTCACTCATGGTGAGGACGGCATCCAGGGCATTCCGCAAGGATACCTGTTTGGAATTTTCAATCTCGCCAACTCCACCGTGCTCTATTACGTCATTCTCGCCGGGTTCCTGTTCGGCTTTCTCCTGATTTTTCGCACCATCAACTCGCCCTTCGGCGAGGTACTGAAGGCGATCCGGGAAAATGAGCCGCGCGCGATCTCGCTCGGCTACAAGACCGATCAGTACAAGCTCTTGGCCTATATTCTCTCGGGAACGCTGGCGGGATTTGCCGGCTCGCTGAAGGTGTTTGTGGCGCAGAACGCCTCGCTGACCGACGTGCACTGGACCATGTCGGGCGAAATCGTGCTGATGACGCTGGTCGGC
Organism: Bradyrhizobium sp.; assembly: GCA_035693465.1. GTDB lineage: Bacteria > Pseudomonadota > Alphaproteobacteria > Rhizobiales > Xanthobacteraceae > Bradyrhizobium. The sequence goes on from DASSGM010000276.1 coordinate 8,345, forward strand.
GGCCTCGGCACCGTGTTCGGCCCGGTGATCGGCGCCTTCGTGATCATTGCCATGCAGCAATATCTGGCCGGCTTCGGGCAATGGGTGACGGTGATCCAGGGCGTGATTTTCGTGGTCTGCGTGCTGACCTTCCGCCGCGGCGTGGTCGGTGAGATCGCGCATTATTTCCGCCGCTCGCTGTAAGCGAAACGAAGTTCGGAACGCTTCCTGACCCCGATTAAGCGGTGGATGACCGGTTCCGTGGCTCGTCGCCCCCGCGCTTTCCCGGCAAAATGGTTTATGACAGTTATGTGACGGACCGCTCGGGCCGA
>DASSGM010000277.1:0-6758 GCA_035693465.1 Bradyrhizobium sp.
ACCCTCCTTGTCAATCTCCTGCGCGATCATCTGAACCTGACCGGCACCCATGTCGGCTGCGATACCAGCCAATGCGGCGCCTGTGTCGTGCATATCGATGGCCGGGCGGTCAAATCCTGCACGGTGCTGGCGGGCCAGGCCGGCGGCAGCAACGTCACCACCATCGAGGGCATTGCGAAGGGTGACGAACTGCATCCGATGCAGGCCGCATTCCGGGACAATCACGGACTGCAGTGCGGCTATTGCACGCCGGGCATGATCATGTCGGCGATCGATATCGTCAACCGGTACGGCGGCAAGCTCGACGAGGAAACCGTCAGGCACGAGCTGGAAGGCAATATCTGCCGCTGCACCGGCTACCACAATATCGTCAAGTCGGTGCTCGACGCTGCCGGCCGCATGAACGTTGCGCAAGCGGCGGAATGATCAAGGCCAATTCTGATCGGCAAGGTCAGGATTTTCGAAAATCAAGAATTGGCCGCGATCTGCGCACAAGACTTTCGCGCAGCTGATGCGGCCCCACAGGGAGAGATGCGATGGGTGTTGAAGGTATTGGCGCCAGCGTGGTGCGCAAGGAAGACCGGCGTTTCATCACAGGCAAAGGCCGCTACGTCGACGATATCAAGCTAGTGGGTATGACCTACGCCCACTTCGTGCGCAGTCCGCATGCGCATGCCAAGGTGAAGAGCATCGATTCCTCGGCGGCGATGAAAATGCCCGGCGTGGTCGGCGTGCTCACCGGAAAACAGATTGTCGATGACAAGATCGGCAATTTGATCTGCGGCTGGGCGATTACCTCAAAGGACGGCACGCCGATGAAGATGGGCGCCTGGCCGGCTATGGCGCCGGAAACGGTGCGCTTTGTCGGACAGGCGGTCGCGGTGGTGATCGCCGAGACCAAGAACCAGGCCCGCGATGCCGCCGAGGCCGTGGTCGTCAATTATGAAGAGCTTCCGGCTGCGGCCGATATTCGCGCGGCGATCAAGCCGGGCGCGCCACAGCTGCACCCCGAGGCGCCCGGCAACGTGATCTACGACTGGACGCTCGGTGACGAAGCCGCGGTGAAAGACGGCTTCAGCAAGGCGGCCAATGTGGTGTCGCTCGAACTCACCAACAACCGCCTGGTGCCGAATGCGATGGAGCCGCGCGCCGCGCTCGCGGAGTACAACGAGGCCGAGGAGCATTTTACCCTCTACACGACCTCGCAGAACCCGCATGTCGCGCGCCTCGTACTGTCGGCGTTCTACAATATCGCGCAGGAGCACAAGCTGCGGGTGGTGGCGCCCGACGTCGGCGGCGGATTCGGCTCCAAGATCTACATCTATCCGGAAGAAATGGTGGCGCTGTGGGCCTCCAAGAAGGTCCGTCGCCCGGTGAAATGGACCGGCGATCGCTCGGAAGCCTTCCTCACCGATGCGCACGGTCGCGACCATGTCTCGAAGGCGGAGATGGCGTTCGACAAGGACAACAAGATCCTGGCCTTGCGGGTAAAGACCCACGCCAATCTCGGCGCCTACATGTCGCTGTTCTCCTCCGCGGTGCCGACCTATCTCTATGCGACGCTGCTGTCGGGCCAGTACAACATCCCGGCGATCTACGCGGAAATCATCACCGTCTACACCAACACCACGCCGGTCGACGCCTATCGCGGCGCGGGCCGGCCCGAAGCGAGCTATCTGCTCGAACGGTTGATGGAAACCGCGGCGCGGCAATTGAAAGTCGATCCGGCGGAATTGCGCCGCAAGAATTTTATCACGCAATTTCCGTATCAAACGCCGGTGATCATGGCCTACGACGCCGGCGATTTCGGCGCCTCGCTCGATGCGGCGTTGAAGGCGATCGACTACGCCGGCTTCCCCGCGCGCAAAGAGCAAGCCAGGAAGCAGGGCAAGCTGCGCGGCGTCGGCTTCTCCTGCTACATCGAGGCCTGCGGCATCGCGCCCTCGAAAGCGGTCGGCAGCCTCGGCGCCGGCGTGGGCTTATGGGAATCCGCGGAAATCCGCGTCAATCCGGTCGGCACGATCGAAGTCCTCACCGGCTCGCACAGCCACGGCCAGGGCCACGAGACGACCTTCGCGCAACTGATTGCGGAACGTCTCGGCGTTCCGATCAGCCAGGTGCAGATTGTCCACGGCGACACCGACAAGGTGCAATTCGGCATGGGCACTTACGGCTCGCGCTCGATCGCGGTCGGCGGCACCGCCATCGTGAAAGCGATGGAGAAGGTCGAAGCCAAGGCCAAGAAGATCGCCTCGCATCTACTGGAGGCGTCCGAGGGCGACATCGTCATCGAGAACGGCGAGTTCAAGGTCACCGGCACCGACAAGTCGATCGCGCTGCCGATGGTCGCGCTCGCGGCTTACACCGCGCACAACCTGCCCGACGGCATGGAGCCCGGCCTGAAGGAAACCGCGTTCTATGACCCGACCAACTTCACCTTCCCGGCCGGCGCCTATATCTGCGAACTCGAGGTCGATCCAGGCACCGGCAAGAGCTCTTTCATCAATTTCGTCGCCGCCGATGATTTCGGAAGGCTGATCAATCCGATGATTGTCGAAGGCCAGGTCCATGGCGGCCTCGCCCAGGGCATCGGCCAGGCGTTGTTGGAGGGCGCTGTTTATGACTCCAGTGGCCAGCTTGTGACTGCGTCGTTCATGGACTACACCATGCCGCGCGCCGATGACCTGCCGTCGTTCAAATTGAACCACACCACCACGCTGTGTCCGGGCAATCCGCTCGGGGTCAAAGGCTGCGGCGAGGCCGGCGCGATCGGTGCATCAGCCGCCGTCATCAACGCCATCACCGACGCGATCGGCAATAACAAGCTTGAGATGCCGGCGACGCCAGACCGTGTCTGGCACGCCATTCACGGCAACGCATAACAGGGAGATGAACCATGTATCAGACAACCTATCATCGTCCCTCCTCGGTCGACGAAGCCGCGGCGCTTTTCGCCAAGGGCTCGGAGTCGAAATATCTTGCCGGCGGCCACACGCTGATCCCTGTCATGAAGCAGCGGCTCGCTTCTCCCTCGGACGTGATCGACCTCGGGAAGATCAAAGACCTGATCGGCATCGAGGTTTCCGCCGACGCGGTTACGGTCAAGGCGGCGACACCACATTACGACGTGGCCGCGAGCGGACCTGCGCAAAAAGCTATCCCTGCGCTCGCCTATCTCGCCTCGCTGATCGGCGATCCGGCCGTGCGCTATCGCGGCACCATCGGTGGCTCGATCGCCAACAACGATCCTGCCGCGGACTATCCGGCGGGGCTGCTCGCACTCGGCGCGACGGTCAAGACCAACAAGCGGAGCATTGCGGCCGATGATTTCTTCAAGGGCCTGTTCACAACCGCGCTTGATGACGGCGAGATCATCACAGCGGTCTCGTTCCCGATTCCGGCCAAGGCAGGCTATTCGAAAATGCCTCACCCCGCCTCGCGGTTCGCGCTGACCGGCGTGTTCGTGGTCAAGACCAAGGCGGGCGACGTCCGCGTTACGGCCACCGGCGCATCGCAAAACGGCGTGATGCGGGTGCCGGCGATCGAGGCGGCGCTCAAGGCCAACTGGTCGCCGGCCGCACTCGACAGCGTCCAGATATCCGCCAACGGCTTAATGAGCGATATTCACGGTTCGTCGGACTATCGCGCCAATCTGATCAAGGTGATGGCGCAGCGCGCAGTCGCCGCCGCTGGCTGATCGCACTCCCCGCTGGTATCAAGCAAGCGGCGCGCAGTAATGTGCGCCGCTCTGCCCTTATTCGGACGAAAGGCGCTTGCCACCCTCCTCGCCAGGCTAGACAATTTAGCCAACAAAGACACTCTATAATTTTGCGCGTATTCTGATCGCAAAACCGGTGTCCACTTTTTTGCGGAATACGCGCGAGGAGCGCCCATGAAATTTGGTATTTTCTACGAGCATCAGCTGCCGCGGCCGTGGAACGATGGCGCCGAGCACAGGCTGTTTCAGGAGGCGCTCGATCAGGTCGAGCTCGCTGACCGGCTCGGCATCGACTACGCCTGGGAAGTCGAGCACCATTTTCTCGAGGAATATTCGCACTCCTCGGCGCCCGAGATTTTTCTCGCCGCGTGCTCGCAACGCACCAGGAATATCCGCCTTGGCCACGGCATTTGCCTGATGCCGCCGAAATACAATCATCCTGCGCGAGTCGCCGAACGCATCGCCACCCTCGACCTCGTCTCCAACGGGCGTGTCGAATTCGGCACCGGCGAGAGCGCTTCCGTAATGGAGCTCGGCGGCTTCAATGTCGGCTTTGATCCGATCGAGAAACGGCGAATGTGGAAAGAAGGCGTTGAGCAATGCGCCAACATGATGGTGATGGACCCCTATCCCGGCTTCAAGGGCGAGTTCTTCGAGATGCCGTGCCGCAATGTGGTGCCGAAGCCGCTGCAGAAGCCGCATCCGCCGCTCTGGGTCGCCTGCTCCAATCGCGAGACCATCAAGATGGCGGCGCGGTACGGCATCGGCGCGCTGACCTTTGCGTTCGTCGATCCGCGCGAGGCGCGGCAATGGGTCGATGACTACTACCGCATCTTCAAGGAGGAATGCGTGCCGATCGGCCACGCGGTCAATCCCAACGTCGCGATGGTGACCGGTTTTTCCCTGCATGCGGACGAAATGGAATCGCGCCGCCGCGGCGAAGATGGCCTGCGTTTCTTCCGTTACGGCCTGGCGCATCATTATATCTTCGGCGAACACAAGCCGGGACGCACCGACATCTGGGCCAATTTCGACAAGGCGCGGCATGCACTGCCGCCCGCCGGCGCCGATCACGGCATCGGCACGCCGGATCAGTTGCGAACCCATCTGCGGCATTTTGAGGAGTCGGGCGTCGACCAGACCGTGTTCATTCAGCAGGGCGGCCGCAACAAGCATGAGCATATCTGCGAAGCGCTTGAATTGTTCGCAAAGGACGTCATGCCGGAATTTCGGCGACGCGAAATCGCGCGGGAAAAGCGCAAGCAGGAAGAACTCGCGCCCTTTGTAGAGCAGGCGATGGCGCGCAAGCAGGTGATGAAGCCGATGCGTGACGAGGAGATTCCGGTCTTTGTCGCGCTCGGCCGCAAGGTCGCCGAGGAAGGCACCGGCACCGAACGCCAGAAGCAGAATGCCAAACTATGGGCCGATGCCGCAAAGGTCACCCTGAGCGACCCGCTGCGGCACAATCCCAAGGCAACGGCCAAATAACCAGCATTGGATTCCCGGACGTGACCGACACGACAAGCTCTTCCGCTTCACAGACCCAAGCCACCAGCGCGCGCAGCTCCGGCCCGCTCACCGGCACCCGCATCGTCGAATTCGCCGGCATTGGGCCCGGCCCGTTCGCGTGCATGATGCTTGCCGACATGGGCGCGGAGGTAGTCACGCTCGATCGCGTCGGCGCCAGGAAGAATCTGAAATCCGTGGCCGGCCGCGGGCGAAAGGTCGTCGAACTCGACCTCAAGGACAAGGCCGCGATCGCGCAAGTGCTGGATCTCCTAGGCCACGCCGACGGGCTGATCGAAGGTTTCAGGCCCGGCGTCATGGAGCGATTGGGCCTTGGACCCGACGTGGTGATGGCGCGCAATCCGCGGCTGGTCTACGGCCGGATGACCGGCTGGGGTCAGGAAGGCCCGCTGGCGCAGGCCGCGGGGCACGACATCAACTACATCTCGGTCACCGGCGCGCTGGCCGCGATCGGTACCAAAGAAAAACCAGTGCCACCGCTCAACCTGGTCGGCGACTTTGGCGGTGGCGCGCTCTACCTCGTGGTCGGCGTGCTCGCAGCCCTCTTGGAAGCGAAAAAATCGGGCGAGGGACAGGTGGTCGATGCCGCGATGTGCGACGGCGCAGCGTCGCTGATGTCGATGTTCTTCGACATGGCCGCCGCGGGCCGATGGACGGAGGCGCGTGAGAGCAATTTCCTCGACGGCGGCGCGCACTTCTACTGCGTCTATCAATGCGCCTGCGGCAATTTCATTTCGATCGGCTCGATCGAGCCGCAGTTTTATGCATTGCTGAGGCAGCACGCCGAGCTCTCCGACGCCGAGTTCGACGCGCAGATGGATCGCAAGGCATGGCCTTCGCTCAGGCAAAGACTGGTCGATGTGTTCAAGACCAAAACCCGCGACGAGTGGTGCAAGATCATGGAAGGCACCGACGTCTGCTTCGCGCCAGTTCTGACCATGAGCGAAGCGCCCGAGCATCCGCACATGGCGGCACGAAAGATTTTCGTCAGCCGTCAAGGCGTCACCCAGCCCGCGCCGGCGCCACGTTTTTCCCGCACGCCCTCGGCGATCCGCGAGGCGGTGACGGTGGATATCGCGAGCCTGACGAGCGAGTGGAAGGGCGGAAGGTAAACTCCTTGTCGTCGTCCCGGCGAACGCCGGGACCCATAACCACCGATGTTGGCTTTGTAAGGGATCGCGGCCGGAGCTTCGGGCCACACGGACATTTGTGGTTATAGGTCCCGGCTCTCGCTTCGCTTGGCCGGGACGACGTGGGTTTTTGATGAGTGAGCTACGCCGCGCCCTTTAGCGTCAGCACGCCGCGGCGGATCTGGTCTTCCTCGATCGATTCGAACAGCGCCTTGAAGTTGCCTTCACCAAAACCGTCGTCACCCTTGCGCTGGATGAACTCGAAAAAGATCGGCCCGATCGCGTTGGCCGAGAAAATCTGCAAGAGCACCTTGGTTTGGCCGCCGTCAACCACGCCTTCGCCGTCGATCAGGATGCCGTTGCGTTGCAGCCGCGCGACATCC
>DASSGM010000278.1:0-8625 GCA_035693465.1 Bradyrhizobium sp.
GTCGCGATCGGCCAGAAGCGTTCCACGGTTGCCCAGTTCGTGAAGGTGCTGGAAGAGCAGGGCGCGCTGGAATATTCGGTCATTATTGCGGCGACTGCATCCGATCCGGCGCCGATGCAGTACATCGCGCCGTTCACCGGCTGCACCATGGGCGAATATTTCCGCGACAACGGCATGCACGCGGTCATCATCTATGACGATCTGTCGAAGCAGGCGGTCGCATATCGCCAGATGTCGTTGCTGCTGCGCCGCCCGCCGGGTCGCGAAGCCTATCCCGGCGACGTGTTCTATCTGCATTCCCGGTTGCTCGAGCGCGCTGCGAAGCTGAACGACGAGCACGGCTCGGGCTCGCTGACGGCGCTCCCGGTCATCGAAACCCAGGCCAACGACGTGTCGGCCTATATTCCGACCAACGTGATCTCGATTACCGATGGCCAGATCTTCCTCGAAACCGATCTGTTCTTCCAGGGCATCCGCCCGGCGGTCAACGTCGGCCTTTCGGTGTCGCGGGTCGGATCGTCGGCGCAGACCAAGGCGATGAAAAAGGTCGCCGGCAGGATCAAGGGTGAGCTGGCGCAGTACCGCGAAATGGCGGCGTTCGCGCAGTTCGGCTCCGATCTCGACGCCGCGACCCAACGCCTGCTCAACCGCGGCGCGCGCCTGACCGAACTCTTGAAGCAGCCGCAGTTCTCGCCGCTGAAGATGGAAGAGCAGGTCGTGGTGATCTGGGCCGGCACCAACGGCTATCTCGATCCACTTGCTGTCAACAAGGTGCGCGAGTTCGAGGAAGGCCTGCTGTCGCTGCTGCGGACCAAACACGCTGATATCCTCAACACCATCCGCGACACCCGCGATCTCAGCGACGAAACCGCCGCCAAGCTGAAGGCGGCGGTCGAGGCCCACGCCAAGTCGTTTACTTGATTTGTTCACCTCTCCCGCTTGCGGGGGAGGTCGGCCGGCGAAGCCGGTCGGGAGGGGGCTTTTCTCAGAGACGCCTAAACTCCAACCCTCCCCCGCTTGCGGGGGGAGGGCGTCGCAACCGAGGTGCCGTGAGTTAGACCGGAATGGCTTCACTTAAGGACATGCGGGTCCGTATCGCCTCCACCAAGGCGACGCAGAAGATCACCAAGGCCATGCAGATGGTTGCGGCGTCAAAACTGCGTCGCGCGCAGACCGTCGCCGAAGCGGCGCGGCCCTACGCGGAGAAAATGGACGCGGTCATCTCCAACATTGCGGCTGCGGCGGCGGCCTCGCCTGGATCGCCGGCGCTGCTGGCCGGAACCGGCAACGATCAAGTGCATCTGCTCCTGGTGTGCACCGGCGAACGCGGCCTGTCCGGCGCCTTCAATTCGTCGATCGTGCGGCTGGCACGTGAGCGCGCGCTTTCGCTGATCAATCAGGGCAAAGAGGTCAAGTTCTTCTGCGTCGGCCGCAAGGGCTACGAGCAACTGCGCCGCAATTTCGAAAAGCAGATCGTGGAAACCGTGGAGCTGCGCTCGGTGCGTCAGCTTGGCTTCGTTAACGCCGAACACATCGCAAACAAGGTTATCGCCCGCTTCGAGGCCGGCGAGTTCGACGTCTGCACGCTGTTCTATTCGCGCTTCAAGTCCGTGATCGCCCAGATCCCGACCGCGCAGCAGATCATACCGCTGGAGCTGGAAGCCCCCGCCGCCAATGCCGGCCCGGCGACGTCTTACGAATACGAGCCGGAAGAAGATGAGATTCTGACCGGTCTGTTGCCGCGCAATGTCGCAGTGCAGATCTTCCGCGCCCTGTTGGAAAACAACGCCTCGTTCTACGGCGCGCAGATGACCGCGATGGACAACGCCACCCGCAATGCCGGCGAAATGATCCGCAAGCAGACCCTGCTCTACAACCGAACCCGTCAGGCCATGATCACCAAGGAGCTGATTGAAATTATCTCCGGCGCCGAGGCGATCTAAGAGCCGCATCTCAACAGGAGGCGAACCATGGCTTATGTGACATCAGCGACGACCAAGGGCGGCCGCAACGGCCGTGCGACGCTGGACAATGGCGCGCTTGCGCTCGCGATGGCCGCACCCAAGGAAATCGGCGGCGCCGGCGACGGGCACAATCCCGAGCAGCTGTTCGCGTTGGGCTATTCGTCCTGCTACGGCCAGGCGCTCATGCTGATTGCCAAGAAATACGGCCTCGACGGTCAGGCCGCGCGGGTGACCTGCGAGGTCACGCTGGATCAAAAGGACGGCGGCTTTGGCCTCGCGGTCGAACTCAAGGTAGCGATACCTGGCGCCGACAAGGACAAGCTCCAGCTACTGGTTGAGGAAGCCCACACCGTCTGCCCGTATTCGAAGGCAACCAAGGGCAATATCCCCGTCAAGCTGACGGTCGTTTGAGATAGCATTCGAAGGAGACAGTTTTCATGGCTACACCCGCCAACCAGACCGGGCGCATTACGCAAGTCATCGGCGCCGTGGTCGACGTGCAGTTCGAAGGCCCTCTGCCGGCCATCCTGAACGCGATCGAGACCAAAAACGGCGGCAATCGCTTGGTGCTCGAGGTCGCCCAGCATCTCGGCGAATCCACGGTGCGCACCATCGCGATGGACACCACCGAGGGTCTGGTTCGCGGCCAGGAAGTCAACGACACCGGTGGGCCGATCCGGGTCCCGGTCGGGGCCGGAACGCTCGGCCGCATCATGAACGTAATCGGCGAGCCGATCGACGAAGCTGGCCCGGTACCCGCGGAAGGCTTTCGCCCGATCCATCAGGAAGCGCCGACCTACACCGACCAGTCGACCGAAGCTGAAATTCTCGTCACCGGCATCAAGGTCGTCGACCTGCTGGCGCCCTATGCCAAGGGCGGCAAGATCGGGTTGTTTGGTGGCGCCGGCGTCGGCAAAACCGTGCTGATCCAGGAACTGATCAACAACGTCGCTAAGGCGCATGGCGGTTATTCGGTATTCGCCGGTGTCGGCGAGCGAACCCGCGAAGGCAACGACCTGTATCACGAGTTCATCGAATCGAAGGTCAACGCCGACCCGCGTCATCCCGATCCTAACGTGCAATCGAAATGCGCTCTCGTGTTCGGCCAGATGAACGAGCCGCCCGGCGCCCGCGCCCGCGTCGGCCTCACCGGTCTCACGGTCGCCGAGTATTTCCGTGATCAGGGCCAGGACGTGCTGTTCTTCGTCGACAACATCTTCCGTTTCACGCAAGCCGGCTCGGAAGTATCGGCGCTGCTCGGCCGCATTCCTTCGGCCGTGGGCTATCAGCCGACGCTCGCAACCGACATGGGGGCGCTGCAGGAACGCATCACCACGACGCATAAGGGCTCGATCACCTCGGTGCAGGCGATCTACGTGCCGGCCGACGACTTGACCGACCCGGCGCCGGCAACCTCGTTCGCGCATTTGGATGCCACCACCGTGCTGAGCCGCGCGATTTCGGAAAAAGGCATCTATCCGGCGGTGGACCCGCTCGACTCGACGTCGCGCATGCTGTCCCCACTCGTCGTCGGCGAGCAGCATTACGAGACCGCGCGCATGGTTCAGCAGATCCTGCAGCGTTACAAGTCGCTGCAGGACATCATCGCCATTCTCGGCATGGACGAGCTCTCGGAAGAGGACAAGATCACGGTAGCGCGCGCGCGCAAGATCGAGCGCTTCCTGTCGCAGCCGTTCCATGTTGCCGAAGTCTTCACCGGATCGCCGGGCAAGTTCGTCGACCTCGCCGACACCATCAAGGGTTTTCGCGGACTTTGCGAAGGCAAGTACGATCATTTGCCGGAGCAGGCCTTCTACATGGTCGGCACCATCGAAGAGGCGGTCGAAAAGGGCAAGAAGCTCGCGGCCGAAGCGGCCTAGACCGGCGAATGGCGAATAGGTAACAGCTGCTCGTTCCCGTCTTCGCTACTCGCTATTTGCTACTCACTACTCGCAGGTTTCCATGGCCACCTTCCACTTCGATCTTGTCTCGCCCGAAAAGCTCGCGTTTTCCGGCGAGGTCGATCAGGTTGACGTTCCCGGCGTCGAGGGCGATTTCGGCGTGCTCGCCGGACATGCGCCGGTCGTGGCCGCGATCAGGCCCGGTATCCTTACCGTGACGTCAGACGGCACCCATCAGAAGATCATCGTGCTTGGCGGTCTTGCCGAAGTGTCGGACAAGGGCCTGACGGTGCTGGCCGACGTCGCCACCTCCATGCAGGATCTGGATCGGGCCAGGTTCGCCGACAAGATTGCCGAGATGGAGGCCAAGCTCGCCGAGAAAGAAGGTTCCGAGCTTGACCGCGCGGTCGAACGGCTCGATCATTTCAAGAGCATCCAGCACCAGCTCAATACGACGGCGATGCACTAGAGCGAACGCAACAGCGTCAAGCTCGACAGGATGGTCACGTCACCGCGATTCGCCGTGCTCGCGCTTGCGGGGGAGGGCAGGGGTGGGAATGCCCGCGAATTTCGCGAAATGCTGCGCCACCACCCGGTAGACATCGCGCCTGAACGGCACCACGAGATCGGCGACCCGGTCGAGCCGCTCCCATCGCCACTGGTCGAATTCCGCGGGCTGGCCGTTGCGCGGCGTCAGCGGATCGATTTCGTCCTCACTTCCTGCGAAACGCAGTGCAAACCATTTCTGCCGCTGGCCGCGGAACCTTGCCAGGCGATGTGATGACGGCCCGGCGAACGGCGGAAAGTCGTAAACCAGCCAATCGGTTTCGCCGAGATAGGTCGCGTTGACCACACCGGTCTCTTCCCACAATTCGCGCATCACGGCATCGCGCGGATTCTCATCGGCGTCGATACCGCCTTGCGGCATCTGCCATTCGAGCCCTGGAAGAATGATTTCCGGTCCGTCGTCCCGAAAACGCCGGCCGATCAGGACCTGACCCGAAGCGTTGAACAGGGCGATCCCGACATTGGGGCGATAGGGCTTGTCATCCGCCATCTAGCGGCCCACGAGCTTGGAAAACTCCTTCACCACGCGCTCATAAACCGGCCGTTTGAACGGCACGATCAGATGGGGAAGGTTCTTCATCGGCTCCCACCGCCAGCTGACGAACTCCGCCTTGTGGCCACCGCCGCCCGGACTCGCGACATTGATCTCGTCGTCCTTGCCGGTGAAGCGCACCGCGTACCATTTTTGCCGCTGACCGCGATAGCGGCCCTTCCAGGTACGCCCGGCAACGGTGCGTGGAATGTCATAGATCAGCCAGTCCGCAACCTCGCCGAGCTTCTCGACCGAGCGGACACTGGTTTCTTCGTAGAGTTCACGCTTGGCCGCCTCCCAAGTATCCTCGCCGGGATCGACCCCGCCCTGCGGCATCTGCCAAACGTGGGATTCGTCGACGTGTTCGATGCCGCCCGCGCGGCGACCGATGAAGACGAGCCCCGCCGGGTTGATCAGCATCATGCCGACGCATGTTCGATAGGGCAGGTCTTCGTAGCGCGCCATTCCGTCAGGGCCTCTTGCGGTCATAACCATGATCCGGCGCGGAACCTGGCGGCCCCGAAGTCGCGCCAATCGCTTGACCTCAGAGATTGATCCAGCGGAGCTGGATCAATCTCATCGTATGTTCTTTGGGCATGATCTTTCCCGAAAACCGGTTTCCACTTTTCGGGATCATGCCTTCAGCCGGATTTTGATTTCAGCATTGCGGTTGTCAATGGCACAAGCATGATGCCATGGCTCTCAAGCGCCTTGATCCAGGGACCAATCCGTTCGATCGAAATCGGCAACGCCGAGGCGATGCCAATTGCGGCTCCGCGTTCTTTCGCCAGCGTTTCAAGCTTGGCGAGAGTCCGGTCGATTTCCGCGGATGTCGGTACCGCATCGATCGTGAGATCGGCCTTGGCGAAAGGCATCGCCTGGCCTGCCGCCAGAATGGGGGCGACGCTGCGTGGCGCCGATCCGTCGTCGAGATAGCCGAGCCCGCGTTTTGCGGCCTCGCGGACAATCGGCTGCATCACGGCGTCGGTGACGACGAAGCGCGCGCCCATGAAATTGGCGACCCCGGCATAGCCCTGGAACCGGCTGAGATGCCAGTACAGTCGGTCAAGATTCTGCTCGGGCGCGAGACTCGTGAGCAAAGTCTGCGGCCCCGGGTCGTTGTCGGGATAATCAAATGGCTCCATCGGAATCTGCAGCAGGATTTCATGGCGTTGTGCACGCGCGCGTTCTGCCAGCTTGGCGGGATCCGAGCCGTAAGGCGTAAACGCCAGCGTCACCGCGGGTGGCAGTTTCATGATGGCGTCGGTGGTCTTGGCCGCACCGACGCCAAGGCCTGCGACCACGATCGCGACCACGGGCATTTTTGCGGCCTTGGCACGGTCGGCCTCGGCGGCGTAGACCGTGAAAGGTTTCAACCCGTCGGACACCACCGGGATCATGCCGTAGCGGGATTTTTCGAGCAGGCGCTGATCTATCCCCGCCATCATGGCAGGCGCTGCGTCAACCTCGGCCTTATCAGGGGCGTCGCCGGGGATCACGATGTCGCGGCGCGCGCCACTCGAGCCGTCGATAATGGTGACGGTCTTTTGCTCAGCCGACGCCGCTTGCCTTGGTGCGGATTTCGCAGCCGGCTGGGAAGCGCCTGGCGGCGCCGTGGCCATTTTTTCACCCGCGGGTGCCCCCTGACGCAGCGCGATATGCGCGATTGGTTCGCCGCCGAGGGGATCATCGTTGAAGATGGCAAAACCCACAAAGGCGACCAGAAACAGGCCCAGCAGCACCGCGAGCGCCTGGCTACCGGTAAATGGCAAGCGGTATCGGCGCCTGCGGCGCACCTTGTCCTGTCCGAGCGGCGTGCTCAGATCGTCGGCCGTCTCTGCCATGGACCTCCCCGAATCAACCGGACGAGGATACCACGGCAGGGCAAGAGCTTGGCAGATCCGGCGTTCGACAGGTCGGCAAAAGCCGCTTCCGGCTGCTAGCCCGAGATTTCAGGCCCAAACCAGATGCAAACAAAAAAGGGCGGCCCGAAAGCCGCCCTTTCGCGAATGCTCGCGAGCCTCGGCCCGGATCAGTTCGCCGCCTTGTTGGCAGGTTTGTCGCTCGAGGTCTTGTCGGCCGTCGTCGGCGCGGTCAGGTTGACCTTGACGCCGTGCAAGAGATCGCCCGCCATCTTCAGGGCCTTGTCGTCCTTGGCATCCGGCGGCACGTAGGACTGCGAGCCGGTCTTCTCGTCGCCCTCCGATTTCAGATGGCCGCGCAGCGAGGCTTCGCCCTTGGTGTCGGTCCGCGCCTTCAACTCGTCCGGCACGTCCTGCAGCACCTCGATGTCGGGAACAATACCCTTGGCCTGGATCGATTTGCCCGATGGCGTGAAGTAACGGGCGGTGGTGAGACGCAGCGCCCCGTTGCCGGAGCCAAGCGGAATGATGGTCTGCACCGAGCCCTTGCCGAACGAGCGGGTACCCACCAGCGTCGCCCGCTTGTGGTCCTGCAGCGCGCCGGCGACGATCTCGGAGGCCGATGCCGAGCCACCGTTGATCAGAACGATCACCTGCTTGCCCTTGGTCAGATCGCCGGGATGCGCAGAGCGGCGCTGGGTTTCCTCGGCGTTGCGGCCACGGGTCGAGACGATCTCGCCGCGCTCAAGGAAGGCGTCGGAAACCGTCACCGCTTCTTCCAGCAATCCGCCGGGATTGTTGCGCAGGTCGATGATGTAGCCCTTCAGCTTGTCGCCGATCTGGGTGCTGAGATTGGCGATTTCCCGCTTCAAGCCCTCGGTGGTCTGTTCATTGAACGTGGTGATGCGGATATAGCCGATGTCGTCGCCTTCCACGCGCGCGCGCACCGAGCGGACGCGGATGTTGTCGCGCACCAGCGTGACCTCGATTGGATTGTCCTGACCCTTGCGTACGATCTTCAGCCTGATCTTGGTATTGACGGGCCCGCGCATTTTTTCGACGGCCTGATTGAGCGTCAGGCCCTGCACGGCTTCGTCGTCAAGAGTGGTGATGATGTCGTTGGCCATGATGCCGGCCTTGGACGCTGGCGTATCATCGATCGGGGAGACGACTTTGATCAGTCCATCTTCCATCGTCACTTCGATGCCGAGCCCGCCGAATTCACCGCGGGTCTGCACCTGCATGTCGCGGAAGCTCTTTGCGTCCATGTAGCTCGAATGCGGATCGAGGCCGGTCAGCATCCCGCTAATGGCGGATTCGACGAGCTTGCTGTCGTCGGGCTTCTCGACATAGTCGCTGCGGACCCGTTCGAACACATCGCCAAACAGGTTGAGCTGGCGATAGGTGTCCGAGGTCGCCGCGCGGGCACTCGATCCCATCAGCACCGCGCGTGGCTGGGTGACGAACAGCGTCAATGCCGCGCCGGTGGCGGCACTCAGGAGAATTACAGAAGTCTTGCGCATCATCCGCGAACCTTTTCGCCTTCATTTGCGGCCCACCATGGGCCTGGATCGATTGGAGTGCCGTCCTTACGGAACTCGACATAGAGCACGGGCTGGCTCGCGTTCGCCGCGAGGATAGAGGCAACCTGGGACTTTGATCCCATGGTCGCGACCGGCTCCCCCGTAAGTACAAACTGGCCGATGTTAACCGAAATGCGCTCCATCCCGGCGATCAACACATGATACCCGCCCCCGGCGTTGAGGATCAAGAGTTGTCCGTAGCTGCGAAACGGTCCG
>DASSGM010000279.1:0-3959 GCA_035693465.1 Bradyrhizobium sp.
ATTATATTGCAATCGATTGCAAAAAGTCAAGCCCGCTGCCATAGTGAGGAGCTACGACGACCTGAGCTAAAGAAGGACCTGATGAATCGCGCAGGACTCACGACCCTTAAACAGATTGCAGCAGCGAGCGGCGTGCACACCTCGACGGTGTCCCGTGCGCTTGATCCGCAGAAGCGCCATCTGGTGGCCGACGATGTCGCCGAGCGGATCGTGCACCTAGCGCAATCGCTCGGCTATCAACCGAACCGCGTCGCAACCAGCCTGCGTACCGGGCGATCGCACCTGATCGGCGTCCTGTTGCCGGATATCGCCAATCCGGTGTTCGCGCCGATTCTCAGCGGCATCGCCGAAGCGCTGGCGGGCGAGGGTTATGCGCCGATCGTGGCCGATGCCGGCAACGACTCCTCGCAGCAAATCGCCTTTGTCGACAACCTTCTCAACCAGCGCGTCGACGGGCTGATCCTGGCGACAGTATCCCGCGACGACGACGTGGTCGGACATTGCCTCGACCGCGGCCTGCCGGTCGTGCTGGTCAACCGCTTCGAGTTTCGCGATCGGGTATCCTCGATGGTATCGGACGACGAACGGGGCATGCGGCTTGCGGTCGATCATCTGATGTCGAACGGCCATCGCCATATCGGCCATTTGTCGGGGCCGCTCAACACCTCGACCGGATTGCTGCGGCGCGACGGATTTTCGCGCGCAATGGCCCATCACGGCCTGCCGGTTCACATCGAGGAAGCCTCGCGCTTCACTCGCGAGGCCGGCGTTGCGCCGGCGCGCGCGCTCATTGCCGGCACTGCGGGGATTACCGCGATCGTGGCGGCCAACGATCTGCTCGCGCTCGGAATATTCGATGCGATGCGGATGCTTGGCCTGCGCTGCCCCGATGATATTTCGGTGGTCGGCCACAACGACATGCCGTTGGTCGATCTGATCTCGCCGCCGCTGACAACGATCCGGATTGGGCATCGCGAAATGGGACGCGGCGCAGCGAAGCTGCTGCTGCAGGAAATCGACGACCGCGACGCGGCCGTGCAGCATGTCATCCTGCAACCGGAGCTGATTGTCAGGGCATCAACAATGCCGTTGCGAATGCCCTCCGAAAAACACTAGCTTGACACCAAATGGGGCGGGCTTTCTCTCGAGGCAGCAAAACATGGCCAATGAACAAGCCGCACCTTCAGGACCGGATCTGACACTGGGCATCGACCTGTCCGAATTCACCGGCGAGACATTGCTCGGCCATGTCGGCGAGGAAGATGTTTTGCTGGTGCGCTCGGGGTCGGAGATCTTCGCCATCGACGCGCATTGCAGCCATTATCACGGGCCGCTGGCCGAGGGATTGGTGGTCGACGAGAGTATCCGCTGCCCATGGCATCACGCCTGCTTCGATTTGCGCACCGGGGAGGCGGCGCGCGCTCCGGCTCTGAATCCGCTGGCGGTCTGGCAGGTCGAGCGGGACGGCAGCCGTATTTTGGTCCGGCAAAAGCGTCCGCAACCCAAGCCGCGCGGCAAGCCGCCGGCTGAATCGCCCGGCAAGATCGTGATCGTCGGCGGCGGCGCCGCGGGCTTTGCCGCGGCGGAGGTGCTGCGGCGGCTGGAATATCGCGGCAGCATCGTGATGCTGAGCAACGATGCCGCGCCGCCGGTAGACCGGCCGAACCTGTCAAAGGATTATCTCGCCGGCAGCGCGCCGGAGGACTGGCTGCCGCTGCGGTCCGACAATTTTTACGCCGAAGCCGGCATCGAGCTACGGGTCAACACCGACGTCGCTTCGATCGACACCAAGGCACGCCACGTTGCTATTGCCGGCGGCGAGGCGATTTCCTACGACCGCCTGCTGCTGGCGACCGGTGCCGAGCCGG
This sequence comes from Bradyrhizobium sp., assembly GCA_035693465.1. Lineage (GTDB taxonomy): Bacteria > Pseudomonadota > Alphaproteobacteria > Rhizobiales > Xanthobacteraceae > Bradyrhizobium. The sequence goes on from DASSGM010000279.1 coordinate 1,869, forward strand.
TGCGCCTGCCGATCCCGGGTGCCGACCAGCGGCATGTCCACTTGCTGCGCACGCTCGCCGATTGCCGGGCGATCATTGAATCCGCAAAAGGCGCGCGCCGCGCGATCGTTATCGGCGCGAGCTTCATCGGGTTGGAAGTTGCAGCGTCATTGCGCGCGCGCGACATCGAGGTCCATGTCGTCGGGCTGGAAGCGCGGCCGATGGAACGCGTGCTGGGTCCGGAAATGGGTGACTTCATCCGCGCCCTGCACGAAGAGCACGGCGTCATCTTCCACCTCGGCGATACCGTGACCGCGATCGACGGCAAGCGCGCGATCTTGAAGAGCGGCGGCGTGCTGGAAGCAGACCTTGTGGTGGTCGGCGTCGGCGTGAAGCCGCGCCTCGCATTGGCGGAGAAGGCCGGTCTTGCGCTCGATCGCGGCATCGTCGTGAATGCGTATCTCGAAACCAGCGTTCCCGGAATCTATGCCGCCGGCGATATCGCCCGCTGGCCTGATCCGCATTCCCGGGAGAATATCCGGGTTGAACATTGGGTGGTGGCCGAACGCCAGGGCCAGACCGCCGCGCGCAATATGCTGGGGCAGAAACAGGCGTTCGACGCGGTGCCGTTTTTCTGGAGCCAGCATTACGACCTGCCCATCAATTATGTCGGTCATGCCGAGACATGGGACGAGATTGCCGTCGATGGCGACATCGCGGCGAAGGATTGCCTGCTGCAATACAAGCGCAAGGGCCGGGTACTTGCGGTCGCTTCGATCTATCGCGATCTCGCAAGCCTCAGGGCCGAGCTGCAGATGGAGCAGGCGGCGCCCTGAGGGTGCTTTGGCGTCCTTGAAAAGATTATTTCCGCGCTGCGGCTCTCGCACGGCTGCACGCGCGAAACGGCGGAGGGGCCGGACGATCCGCCTGTCCCCGCTACGCCAGCGTGTGCACGATCACCGGCCCGGCCACCGCAGAGGCCGGTCCAGCCAGCAGCGGCTCAAGATTTTGTTCGATCCAGACGAGCGCACGCCTGTTTGCCTCCTCGGCGCCCGCGAAATTGTTGAAGAGGCTGATCGCGGTCACGGTGTCGTCGGGGGCATAGACCACATAATAGGCCATGAAGCCATCGACATCGCTGATGATCGGAATCGCGCCCTCCTTGATCCTGCGGGCCAGTTCCTCGGCCGTGCCGGTCTTTGCCTTGGCCTGACGGATCGCGGCGTACATGGAATCCTCCCTTACCGACCAGGCTGCCCGAGATCGTTCCTCATGACAGGCGGGGGCGAGCAGCCAGTTCCCCGCGTCCGCAACCTTACGCCATCCGGCCCACCTAGGCCATCGGTTCGCTTTGCCGCGAACGCGCGCGCCAATTGCGTGTTATCCTGTCGCGCCGTCGCCGGCGCGGCCATTTCGCCAGCGGCTCCCTGGCGACCCGGGCTTGCGCACAGGCGGCCTCCAGCTCGGAGGACGAGACATGAATCCAGTCCGCGTTAAGCCAGATCTGTTTCGCGATCGCCGCGACGCCGGCCGTCGGCTCGCTGACAAGCTCGCCGCCTATGCCAATCGGCCCGACGTGATCGTGCTGGCGCTGCCGCGCGGCGGCGTGCCCGTCGCCTATGAGGTGGCGCGCCGGCTGGTCGCGCCGATGGATGTCTTTGTCGTCCGCAAGCTTGGCGTCCCCGGTTACGAGGAGCTGGCGATGGGCGCGGTTGCGACCGGCGGCGTGCGCGTGCTCAACGATCAGCTGGTTGAACATCTCGGAATCCCCGATCAAATGATCGATGCGGTCGCCTCGCGCGAACGGCAGGAACTGGCGCGGCGCGAGCGCCTTTACCGCGGTTCTCGCTCGCCGCCCGATGTCCGTGGCCGCACCGTGATCCTGGTCGACGACGGCCTGGCGACCGGGGCTACCATGTTCGCCGCGATTGAAGCGTTGCGAAACCAGAATCCGGCCCGCATCGTCGTTGCGGTGCCGACCGCTTCGCCCGATACCTGCGAGGAGATGAAGCAAAAGGCCGACGAGGTCATTTGCGCCATCACCCCGGAACCGTTCCATGCCGTCGGCCGCTGGTACCGGGACTTTTCGCAGACGACGGACGAGGAGGTCGC
>DASSGM010000280.1:0-41823 GCA_035693465.1 Bradyrhizobium sp.
GCAACTCAGACAATTCCGATTGTCGCCTTCACCGCCGTTGACCCGGTCGAGTCGGGATTGGCGATTAGCCTTGCGCGGCCCGGTCGCAACGTAACCGGCGTCGCGGTTTTTTCCGAGGAAACCACGGTCAAGCGCGTCGAACTGATGCGGGACGTTTTCCCGCGCGCGGTCCGGCTTGGAACGGTGACAACGAAGGTCAGTAAGGGCGCCCAGAGCCTTGCGCCGGTTTTGGAGACCGGCCGCAAACTCGGCTTCACGGTTGAAGCCATCAACATCGATGACCCCGCCGATCTTGCCAAGGCCCTAAGCCCGGAAGTCCTCGCCGGATTTGACGCACTTGTGTTTGTCCCGGATGTCATACTGAACGCTCACATGGCCGAGGTCATCAAAATGGTCGGCCTAAGCAGAAAGCCTGCAATCTTTCCTTCGCCCGACTGGATCGCCAACGGCGGCTTGATGTCGTACGGGCCCGATTTCGCGGACGCCACGCGTCACCTGATCTTACAGCTTGATCGCGTTCTGAAAGGCGCAAAGCCAGGCGACTTGCCGTTCGAGCGTCCGACCAAGTTCGATCTCAGGATCAACCTCCGCGTCGCCAAAGCGCTGGGCATCGAGCTGTCTCCAACAATCCTCGCCCGCGCCGACGAAGTGATCGAGTAACCCCGCAACGCAGACGCCCTAACCGGCCCGCCGCATGAGCAATGATCCGCATTCGCCGATTTGTCCGCGCCGGTCCGGATTGCGCACAGTCAAGGTCATTCGCACGCCCGTAGCCATCAACGGCTGTAGAACAGGCTATCGGGCTCGGCGATACCGGTCCCTTCTTTGCCATCATCTGGCAAAAGAGTAAGCTCGGAATGGCAGGAGACACAGGCGATGAGGACCTTCACCGTCGCGGCGGCAATACTGGCGTTGATCGCGCTGCCGGCGCACGCGCAAATGGGTGGCAAGCGGCATCAGGGCGACGCAAAGAAGACGGAGCAGAAAAAGCCGGAAGTGGACGAGAAGGCCTACAAGGCCGCGCTCGACAGGATTCCGGAGCCGAAGCAGAAATATGATCCCTGGGGCATCGCGCGGCCCGCGGAGCCCGCTAGGCAATCGAAATAACAAAAAGAAGTCGAAACCGGCCACTAACTCACCCCGTCACTCGATCGAATTGACGCTTGCCATGCGAAGACTTCTCGCCGTGTTCGCCGTCACGCTGCTGGCTGCCGCACCAGCGCTTGGCTGGGAGCATTGGGGAGGCGATCGTGGCGGCACGCGGTATTCGCCGCTCACCCAAATCACGCGCAACAATGTCGGCAATCTCGTGCGCGCCTGGGAATTTCGAACCGGCGATCTCGATACCCGCGCACCGGCCGTGATGGCGCGCAGCAAGTTCGAGGCGACGCCGCTGTTTGTCGAGGACAGCATCATCTTCTGTTCACCCTTCAACGAGGTGATCGCGCTCGATCCCGGCAGCGGCGCGCAGAAGTGGCGGTACGATCCGAAGATCAGCACCAACCAGCGTCCCGGAAACCGCTACGTCTGCCGCGGTGTCGCCTACTGGATAGATGAACAGGTGTCTCCGCGCGCGGTCTGCCGCACGCGGATCTTCATGGGCACCAACGACGTCCGCGTGATCGCGCTCGACGCCAGGACCGGCATTCCTTGCGCCGATTTTGGCGCAGATGGCGAGATCAGGCTCGAGATCGAAAGGCAGCTCGAATGGCCGGGCGAATTCCAGATCACCTCCGCGCCGGTGGTAAGTCGCGGCGTCGTCATTGTCGGCTCTTCGATTTCAGACAATCGCCGCGTCGACGCGCCCCTTGGAACGGTGCGCGCCTTCGATGCGCGGACCGGGGCCGCGCGCTGGAGTTTTGATCCGCTGATTCACCGCGGCATTATTGCAGGCCACGCCAATGTCTGGGCGCCGATGTCATCGGACGAGGATCGTGGTTTGATATTCCTGCCAACGTCTTCGCCGAGCCCGGATTTCTGGGGCGGCAAGCGGCCCGGCAACAACGAGCACGCCAACTCCGTAGTGGCGCTGCGCGCCGAGACCGGAGAATTGGCCTGGTCGTTCCAGACCGTGCATCACGATGTCTGGGATTACGATCTGCCGGCGCAGCCGACGCTTGCGCGCATCGATACCGGCGCAGGCATGCGCGACGTCGTGATTCAGCCGACCAAGCAAGGCCTTGTTTTCGTGCTCGACTGCGACACCGGCAAGCCGATATGGCCGGTGGAGGAGCGCAGCGTTCCGCAAGGGGCTGCCCAAGGCGAGCAACTCTCGCCGACGCAGCCGTTTCCGACGCACGTGCCGGCACTGATGCCGCAACGATTTTCGAGTGCCGAAGTCTTCGATCCCTTGCCGGCATTCGGCCGCTCGGCTTGCGAGACGCAGCTCGGAAGCTTGCGCAATGAAGGCCTCTACACGCCGCCCTCGACGCAAGGCACGCTGATCTTTCCGATGACCGGAGGAGGGGTGAACTGGGGCGGCGTGGCGTTCGATCCCGCGAGCCAGATCCTCTACGCCAACACCAGTTTTGCCGTGCACATCGTCAAACTGCTTCCGAGGGCGGAAGCGCAAGGTTTCAAGCCGCCGCCCGGTCACGACTTCGGGCCGCAACAGGGCGCGCCGTTCGCAATGACGCGCGCGGTTGCGAAGTCGCCCTTGGGCTTGCTGTGCAACAAGCCGCCGTGGGGCGAACTGGTCGCGGTCGATTTCAAGGCGGGCAAAATCCTCTGGCGGTCATCGGTCGGCACCACCGAGGACCGCGCGCCGCTCGGGATCGCCTTTCATTGGGGCACGCCGCTTTTCAGCGGCGTCGCGATTACGGCGGGCGGACTGGTTTTCACCGGTGCGATGGATGCTTATCTGCGCGCCTTCGACGCCCGATCCGGCGAAGAACTCTGGCAGGGTAGGTTGCCGGTCCCGGGCGTCGCCAACCCAATGACCTATCTGTGGAAGGGCGAACAATATGTGGCGATCGCCGCCGGCGGTCATTCCGAAGCCGGAACCTCGATTGGCGACAGCGTGGTGGCGTTTCGTTTGCCTCGACCGGGTAAAGCGCCTTCGCTGTGGTCGCGCACCGTCGACCGGCCCGGCGGGCGGTTCTGGAGCAAGACGATCGCGCTGGCGCTCACGATCGTGCTGACGGCGATCGCGCTATGGCGCTGGCGCCGCCGCGGCACGTCGGACCGACCTGGAGTTGGCTCTCCCGCGCCGCCGTTTGCCGGCTAAGTTCCGCGCGCCAGGGATGGCGGAGAAAGACAGGCGATGAAGACCTTCACCGTGGCAATGTGCTGGCGTTGATCGCGCCGCCAGCGCACGCGCAGATGGGCGGCGGGCGACGCAAAGAAGACGGAGCGGAAGCAGCCGGCAGTGGACGAGAAGGCCTACCAGGCCGCGCTCGACAGGATTCCGAAGCCGAAGCAGAAGTATGATCGCTGGGGCATCGCTCGGCTCGCCGAGCCTGCCAAGTAACCAAAATAGAAACCGTTTCAGGCCCGCTCTTGATCGTGCTGCCTTTGGCCACCGAACCAATTGCCTCCTCGGGACCGTGTGGCGCTGGACATCAGTACCTCGCGCTGACCACAACCGGCACCGGGCTGAAGTGATAGTTCACACCAAACTTGAAGAGGTGCAGGTCTTGGGACATTTTGCCAAACTGCCGGTCAGCATCGATCGATGCCACGGCGAAGGGCGGATTGTTGAAGACCTCGACGCCGGTACCGGTGAAGCTCTGTGCAAGCATCTTGATGTAGTCGTATTCGGCTTTGACTGACCAGTTGCCGCCGAGGGCGTATTCTGCGCCGACACCGCCCACGACGCCGGTGTGCACCGCCTTGGCATTAAGGCTCGTACTGGAGGTACCTAGACCGACTATGGTTAGCACTTGGTTAAATGCATGTTTCTCTTCCGCGATAGCGACGCCGCCCTTGCCGTAGATCAGCAGCCGCTCGCCGACAACGAAGCCGGCGCGGGCACTGGCGATCGCGAGCCAATCGATTTTGCTTTCCAGGCTGGTGGTCAAAGAGGTGACCGTGGAGGTCTGCGTGAAGGTCTGGGTTCCCTTGATGCCGGTCCACATCCACTCGCCTTCGACGCCGAATACAAACACGCCGGCTTGCGCGTTTACTCCGCCGGTGCCGCCGGCAAGCCATCCGTCCACGTCGTACCTTCCGGCGCCTGGATTGGGCGGATTGGCGAAGTCGGACCCGCTCCACTCCTTGCGCCCGAAGCCGTAGGCGCCCTGCGCGCCGATGTAGGCGCCCGACCAATTGTAGCCCGGCGCCGCCGGCACCGGGGCGAAAGTCGGGTCAACCTGAACCCCGCCAAAGCGGTAGTTCGCCCCCAACTTGACAACATGGATCGCCTGCTCGATCGGGGTATCGTTCGTAAAAGGAGTCGTAACTCCCGCCGTCGTGTCCGTGCCGCTCAGTCGCGGCGTTCTGGTCGCGAGGTGTACGTAGTCGTACTCAGCCTTGATCGACCAGTTATTCCCCAACGCATATTCCGTCCCGATTCCGACCATCGGGGCCACCCGGTGTTCACTCCCATTGGCGGCATCATTGAAGCTAACGGTGGTTTGACCGAAAGCTCCGCCGGGGAAGGTCCCATTGTCGGTCAAAGCGTGCTTCTCATGGGCAAGGGTAAGGCCGCCCTTCGCGTAGACGAACCATCGATCGGCTGCTAAACCGGCCCGCCCCGCGAACGTCACAAGGCTATCGATTTTCGAAGTGGTCGCTTGGGTCGACTGGAATCCGATGCTCGGCCCGCCGAAGGCGACCGTCTGAGATCCCCTGATATTCGCCCAGGAACCGTCCAGCTCAAGGCCAAAAACCAAACTGCCTAGCTGCTTGTTGATACCGACCTGACCGCCGCCGAGGAAGCCTCTCGCTGTAAAATCCGCTGTAAAATCGCCGAACCAGTCCTTCATGCCGCCGCCGTAACCGGCGTGGACGCCGAGGTAGACGCCGGACCAGTCGTAATAGGCAGGCACCACGGGCGCTGCTTTTACTGGCAAGTCCGCCGCAAAAGCTGCTCCTGCGGGAGCGAACACTCCAATCGCAGCCGCGGTCAGCCAAAGGCTGGTCTTATGGATAAGCATTTTGTCCGCCCGTTAAAACAACATCTTCAATGCAATCGAAAACGGCCCAAAGGTACCGATTTCAAACGGCGAAAGATGTAACCGGACGGCAACAGATCAGAAACAACCCACAACACGCTCCAAAGCGGAGATCGCGCCAGTATTGGTCAGGCTATTCAGATTAGAAGAACGCGACGCCGACACGCTTGTCGCGGCTCCAGACCCGACGGCAGCGGCGGATAAATTGATCGGCCTTGATTTCAAGCGTGAATGACACGGGCAGGCTGATGCTGCTTGCAAGCTCGAGCGTGGCGCCACTTGTCGACAAAGTACGGACGACGCACGCCACCCCGTTGCCGTCGAATGCGACCGTAGCACCCTTCAGCACCTTGTGTCGCCCAACCGCTCGCCTCTCGGCCGTGCTCTGGCTCATCATCGTGGTCCGCACTTGATCCTGCCGGACCTAGCACGGCGGAATTGCGGATTGATAAATCTGATCGGCTCCCTCGGGGCGTGCCGGTTTATGCTTGATTTACGATGATGCGTTGCAGTTCCCGGCGCGCCTCGCAGCATCGCGCGGCGCGTTCTCACAGCATCGCAAAAGCGCTCGATACAATCGCGACCGGCTTGGGGTCGGCTGCGCCGAACAGGGTGACGCGGCCGAAGCTCATGGTGCGGCCCAGGCGAACCACGCGCGCGTCGGCCAGCACATCCGATCGTGTGACGGCGCGCATGAAATGCGTGGTTTGATCGACGGTTGTCATCGGCCGATAGCCGCGGTTCGCCGCAAGTATCGCGAACACCATCGACGTGTCGGCCAGCGCCATCAGCGCCTGACCGCAGACGATGCCACCGTTGCGGCACAAGCGCTCGGAAAAGGCCATGCGCAGAATCGCGCCTGGCTGCCAGTCGGCCGCAGCGTCCGGCGGCGCAGCGCATTCGAGGCGCTCGATGGACAGACCGAGGTCCTGTACCCACGGCGCGAACACATCGCCAAGGACGCGCCTGGCTTCCTCGATGTTGAATTCCCCGGTCGGTCGTTCCTGTTGCATGAATGCCGGTTCCTCGCCCGATGGGCATTCTTAGATGCATTTGGTGGAAATGGACACTCGCGCCGTGGCTTGAAAATGCCCGACTTGAGGCCGTATGATGAGGGTGGGGGGAGCGGCAGCCATGTTCAGGCGATTGATGTGGATTTTCAGCGTGATCGCGCTGGGTCTCGCCCTCAATGGCTGCACCAAATGCGGTCCGATCTGGGACGACTGGACACAATCGCCGAGATCCTGCAAATCGGACCGGCTCTGACGGAAGGCCGGCGTGCTTGGCGTTGCGGTTTGCGCGGTGGTATGTTGCGACGAAAATGCGGGGGAGCATTCCATGAAGGTTTTCCGCTTGGCGGCGGTCATCGTCCTTCTGACAGCGCCGGCTTACGCGCAGATGGCGACGCCCAACATCAATCTGATCCCGGAGCTGCAATCCAAGACGCCGGAGGAGAAAGAAGCCGAGGCGGCGAGAGACAAGGCCTACAAGGAATCGCTTCGGAAGATCCCGGACGCCAAGATCTCTTCCGATCCGTGGGGTAGTGTGCGGGGCGCGGAGACGCCGAAGGCCTCAGTTCCAGTGAAGCCGCGGACCAAAACCGGCAGTACGACAAACTGAACGCTATCTTTTGCTTGACCGCGATCTTTTCGGTAGGACCGGTTTCGGAAATCTAGCGTCGGGTCTCGGACACAGCGGGCGATCGATCTGTGTCCTCTCCGGCCTGTCCGACCTTGCTGATCAATCGATGTTTCCTGTCGGTCCTTGGTGCGCGGGCGGTATCGCCGAGCAGCCGATCAAATTCCAGTCTCGAAATGTCGTAGCATTCGCAGGCGCGACGCCGCAGCCCCTCGTGATCGAGGATCGTGACGCGGCCGCGCCGATACTGGACAAGCCCGGCCCTTTGCAAACTGCCCATCACATCGGTAACCGTCGTTCGCCGCACACCGAGCATCATCGCCAGGAATTCATGGGTGAGCAAGAAATCGTCTGCAGGCATCCGATCGCGCGTCATCAAGAGCCAACGGCAACAACGCTGCTCCACCCTGTGGAGGTGAATGCAGGCCACATTTTGTGCGATCTGGTTGAAGAAGGCATGGGCATAGCGAAGCATGATCAGGTTCAATGTCGGGCTGCGCTCAAGTTCTCCGCGAAAAATGCGGGCCTCCATTGCGAGCGCTGTCCCGGGAACCTGCACATAAACCGATGACGGCGCATCGCTGTCACCAAGACAAATCGGCAATCCCACCATCCCTTCGAGGCCGATCGTGCCGACTTCCACGCCGGCGCCGTCGGCCGTCGTAATCACGAGCGATGCTACGCCCTCGAGGGGGAAATATGCCTGTTCGATCGGACGCGAGGCCTCATAGAGGCTTTTTCTATAATCGAGCACGACCTGCGACAAATGCGGCCGCAACCGCTCGTAGTCGTCATCCGACAACAGCGACAGAAGCCGATTGGTCCGTTGGTTTCGCTCGAGCATGGCCGCTCGCTTCCCTAGAGCCTGGTCACCGCACCCCACGCCGACACGCCAGGCAGCGGCGTGGTCGTCCGAGCCCGTCCGGCGTGGGGCTTCCCTCGCGGCGGCGCATACGGCGTATCCATCGGCAAATTTGAGAAAGCGATCGCGCAGATTCGCGTCCGCGTGGGCGAGGCGGCGGCAACGCTCGGCTTGCTCAAGAAAGACTGCGCCATCGGACTCACTCGCAACGAGGCGGGAGTCCCCTTCGGGGCTCTCAGTCGCCGGCGCCTTGAGGCCGTCGCCGGCAATGTTTTGATTGTATCGATTTTATGTCTGGTAGGCGACTCATTTTCCGGTTCCGGCAGGGATGGCAGGGGACTCGGATTGATCCCCTCAAGGGCTATATTCTCGGGGTTGTTATTGGGTTCGGAGTTGCGACAATGGCCTCACGCCCACGCGATCTCGCCGACCGGATGGCCCGGCGGCGCAAGTTTGATGACGGCTATTTGCGCGAGACTTTCACGCTGCCGCGCGAAAAGGCGCGGGCCAAGGCACGCGATTTCCTCGCCCGCTATCCCAAGGCCGCCTACATGAGTTCGGTCGATAGCTGGCGCGAACTGCCTGATGGAGACATCGAATTCACCATGCGACGGTTGCCGAGCGCCGACTAGGGCGAGGGATCGAGCGCCTCATCGTCGATGTTTCCGATACCGCCGTCGGCGCAAAAGAGCTCCGCGAGCGCTTTGAACCGTCATCGCCGATTCGAAGCAGAAGGCGCCCGCCGAGCCCGCTCTCTCGCCGGCACCAAATAAGATCTGTCTGTCCGGTTGTTGACGTCGCAGTTCTGGAATTGTCACTTCAATCGAACGCGACGCCGATGCGTTTTTCTTTGCGCCAGATGACGTGGCACGGTCGTTTCAGTTGATCGGTCCAAACAACCAGCGTGAATCGGTCCGGAATATAGAGCGGACTCAGAACGTCGAGCGCTGCCCCGGTTTCAGAAAGGTTGCGCACGTTACAGTCAATTGGTTCGCCGCCGCTCTCAATCGAGCCAGCCTTCAGGATACGGCGACGCGGTACGATCCGTTGATGGTCCATCGGGCTGTGATACGTCGAAATTCTAAGCATTCCATAAATGAGGTACGGCGTAATTCTACCGGGAATCGTTAGTGTTCGATTAATGGAATGCTCTGGCGCGCCTCAGGCCAGCGCGCAATTCGAAATAAGCCCGTTCGGATCGCAGCAGCCCAGCGTCAACGCTTGGTCGTGGCCGAAAAGACCACGGACTGATCCTCAAACTCCTCGATCGGGAGGTTGTTGACGCCGGCCGCGGCGTAGAGCTCCTGCAGCGACATCATGCCTGCAGTTTCGGATGGACGGCTCGTTGCAGCCGAGCGCGACTGCAGCATGGTAGTTGCCACGGCGAGCAAGGCGACCGCCGCCAATGCACAAATCATCGGACGCTTCATGGGAACCTCCATTGCCCCGGATGGGAACCTCCATTGCCCCCAGCCACAGGTGTGTCTGCGAGACTGACGGCGAGGTTCAACCGACTGACGCGGGCTTGCGAGGGCCGTTATGTCTTTGGGCGTGAACGAACTTTTTCCCAATTAGCCACTTTGACGGATCTGATTGGTGTCATCCAGATGAATTTATTTAGATGCGGGCGGCTTGATCGGGCGGTTCCACATCCGGCGCCAGCGGACTGGGATCCGGCGGCATTCTCTCATCAACCTGGGACTTGAGGTCGGCCGCCTTTTCGATCAGGACCGCCGCGAGCTCCGGGTTCTTGGTTGATTTGGCGAACTTGAGAAGCGTCGTCGCCTGACGCGTGAAATAGCTCCTGCGTACCACTCTACTTCCTCGTCATGCCTTTGCCCGCAGGGACATCACGCGCAAGTCGGGATTTCGTTCCGACTCGAATGTACGAAAGTGAACGCAAGGGCCAAGTGTATCTTGCATGGGATACCCGAGTCGTTTTGCGGGAGTCGGTCGTGCACGGTTTAACGCCTCGTTAACAAGGCGGGCCGGTTCGCAAAAGAAAGCCGCCGGCGCTGAGGAACAATCGGCATTGCCGAGAATTGTGTGCCCGTGCCGTTCCCTGCCGTTCGGCACGTCACGTACTGGCTCGACCGGCCCCAGCCCGCCCCCGGCTGGGGCCGTTTCCTTGCATCCTTGGATCGCGCATTGAGCGATCCGCTTGACGCGCAACGGCTAATCCAAAGGGTGCCAATTGCGAAGGCCTTACGCTTTCGGCGCCTCGTTGATGAGAAGCTGAGAGACGGCGGTGACAAGCTGCGCCGGGGCGAACGGCTTTTCCAGAAGGATGCTGTTGGGGACGCCGCGCGAGAGCCATTTGGCGGTGCCGGCGCCGGTCATGTAGATGATGGGAAATTCCGGGTCGATCTCTCTGGCGTGTCTCGCGACTTCCCATCCGTCCATCCTGCCCCGCAGATTGACGTCGGCCACAAGTGCCCGGTAGTTGCCCTTGTTTCCCTTCAGAAGGGTCACGGCTTCCTCACCCGAGGGGGCGATGGCCGGTTCAAAACCGCCTTCTGTCAGCGCATCCTCAACGATAATCTGTATTTCGTGGTCGTCTTCAACGACCAAAACCACTAGCTGATCTTCCAAAATGCCTACTCCCCCCACTCCAGCGCCAACTACATTACGCGAAAGTCGGGGGTTCGGTTCCGGACAAATGCACAAAAGTGGGCTTGGGTGTTTCCGCGCAACACCGCGCAACCCAAGCGCCGCTACCGGGGATCGCCCGTCTGTCGCCTTTGTCGAATCCAAGGCCAGCCAATCCGACATTGCGCAACTGGACTGGATCACGCTCGCCATTCCCGGCTGCATCAATGATGCGCTTGGCGATCACTTCTAAACAATGTTGGGTTGCCCCTTGTCGTGAAGCGCTGCGCAAGCGGCGTCGAATGCATCGCCGATAATCTTGGTAGCGTGGTCGTCAAAGACGGTCCCGGACTTTTTGATAAACGGCAGGATCGACGCCGCTTAACGTCTCCCATGACCTATGCCCGCCGGGCCATATTGTGCACCTTCCAAAGCGAGGCCGCCTTGAGCGAAAAGGGAATACAAGGCTGGCGCGGAACTGGAGTGACCGGACCCGCGTTTGCTCATCGTGGGCAACTGAGGAGTGGAACATGCCGGTGTTATTGCTTTGGGCCGTCCCTGCCGTAATCGTTGTCGGTGGCGTAGGCTATTACCTGGTTCGTGCTGTGCATTAAAAACTGATTTTCCGAGAGGGAGAGGCCCGCGCCGGCGAAACCGGTCGGGTCTTTTCATCGCTTGAGCGGCTGTAATTTGTCCATCAACCAGCCGATTGTTTTTTTCGGTTTTGATCGGATCGGGGCGGTCGCAATCAAGCACTGAAATGTCCGTCGTCCGTCGCCGGCGGGAGGCAGCGCCAGGATCAAGATCGCGCCGCAATGAGGACATGTAATGGAGCATTTCAGGGGCGCGCGCGGACCGGATCTCCGCCAAATGCACGATGAAAGGAGAGGCCGCCCAACCGAGGCGGCCTAGGGCTTTTGCTCAGGATGAAGTGTCGCTTTTTGCGTCTGCAAATCTGCGATCAGGGCCTCAATGCGTTCAATCGTGATTTGATCGCCGATCGACAGCAGCATTCGCCGGTAATGCTCGATCTTTTTGTCGAGTTCGGCGCACTTATCGCACATAGGAAACCCATCCAAACCGAAGCGCCCTCATTGGGCGCCTATGGTAGACGGTTGAACGGGAAATTTGTTCACACGAAGTCTCGCGCCGGCAGGCTAATCCGAAAATGACAGCTTTACTTCGGTGACGAAAGCCCCGGCGATGACACCCATTCGTTGATGCGGGATGCGGTCTCTAGCTGCCGCGCCTTGCGCAATAGCTCGTCGCGCTCTCTCCCATGGGGCAGCATTTCCGCCTGGCGTTTGAAGGCTTCGGCCTGCTCGTGCCACTTTTGTTCGAGGGACGGTTTTTTGCCTCCCATCAACACGCTCCTCTTTGCTGGGGCGGGAGCATGCAGCACTCTCAGTCACCGAGATATGCCCGAAGAACGCTGCGGTGATGGTGAGAGCTTATGTTGGTTTCGCGTTGGCGGATGTACAAAAGTGTACATAGACGGCCTTACACGCTCACGTAATAGGCATCGCCGTCCTTCTTGCGGGTCACCACCACCCACGTGTTGCCGCGCAAGTTGGGTCTGGTGTCCGATAGCTCCGCCGCCAGCCTCTGAGCCGCGCGGAAGGCATCCAGCTCCGTCGCAAACGCCAACCCCGTTGGATCCGTGGCGTCTTGTCTGCCCTGGAGGTCAAAGAAGAATCGGCCCATTTAGTGCCCGCTTCCATTACGAACGACACCATTGCCTGAGCCTAAGCCACAAGGGGAAACATTGGTTCCCCCTTTGGAAATAACGCGCTTACAGCTAGCGTTCGACGCCCGGAGCCCTGGGGCTCTGGTCCGGAGTATTCGGAGCTTCGTCGACTTGCGATTTGAGATCAGCCGCCTTGTCGATCAGGACCGCCGCCAGCTGGGGGTCATTGGTTGATTTCGCAAGTTTGAGAAGCGTCGCCGCCTGACGCTCGAAATAGTTCCTGCCGATCACGATTATTTTTCCCCTCTACGTCGCAGCGCAAACGCCAGGGGAGAGCATTGGTTCCAACCAAATTGTATAAAAGTGCACTTGGTGTTTGGGGTGGTTTCCCCGCGGTTAAAGGAGAACCAAAAGCGACCGTCGCGGACTGGTGCTCAGGTCGTCCTTTACCAATGCCGTGACGGCAGATTCTGCTTCCCGACACTTTGCAGCGGGCCCCAGTGCGCGCTCTCTTGCCTAGCCGCACTTCAAAATTAGGACACGGTGTTTGGAACCTTTTCCATGCTGGCGGTTTGAATTAACCCGTATTGGGTTTTCCAATACTGAGGGAGGCAACCGATAGGCCCACCCCCCAAGTCACCTGTCGGGCGTCTGAATTGGAGCGGCCTCAGTGCAACTGCCCCGCGCTGGGGCCGTTTCTTTGATGCTTTGATGTCAGCCTCACTTTCCGCTTGGCGCCAGTTGACCACGCTCGCATGGAGCCGAGTCTTCGCAGGCGATCTCGCACCGACTTCCGACCTCAGGCTCGGCGCCGAGGTTGCCATGTAAACTTCTGATGGGTTCGGCCGAGACCCGGCATTCAGCGCGTCACCACAAAGTAGGTCACTGCGAAATTGCAAATCAGCAGGCCATCACCGGCCCCTGGAACGGAAAGGTTAATGCGGCGTTGGCGTCGACTGCCAAGGAGGGTTGCCCCTTGGACCGATCAAAACAATACCGCCAGAACGCCGCCGACTCGCTGATGCTTGCTCACGCCGCTACGACTGCCGCGTCGCAAGACTATTGGCGAACGATGGCTGAGTTCTGGTTCAGGCTCGCCCAGCATGTCGAAGAGACGGAAGCCGTTCGCGTCGTTGGGCCCTCCGCAGTACCGGAAATTTCGGCCGGCGAGGATGGCAAGGCTTCTAGCGGAAACCCGGCAGTGTCCACTTAACGGAAGCCAGCCTTTCTCGCCGTGTTCATGGCATTTCCTGGCGTGATTAGATCATCCGTGGCATCACCCGGGAGCGAAGTGTCGTTCCTTCCCAGCGTACCAAGATGAACTTAAGGATTTTTTTTGGGACCGGGTGGGGACTGCAAGCCCAGCTTGTTCGCCCGCTCTCCTGCAAGCTTGCGGTAAGCCGCCGCCTGCTTTTCCAGCTGGGCCCTGAGCTCCGGGTTCTTCTCGCTAGCCGCCATCCGCTCGAATTGGAGCGCGTGCTCTAGATATTCTGCGATCATCTTCACCGTTGGCGCCCACTTGGAACAGGAAGTTACCTGCCAATAACAATGCCCCCGGTCATGGTGGTGTTCCATGGGACGAACACCCAGTAGTTTCATGTAATTCGGCGTTCTAGTTTTGATCCCCGCCAGGGGTTTGGGACCCGCGCGGAATTAACTTAGGACACTTAAGGTTAAATACGGGCAGCGCCCTTCCGCGGAAAAGAACATATTGCGAACCTAGAACAAATAGGGTACATTGTTCCATCGGCACTCACCGGTTCGTGAGTTACGTCGCCCGTTTGTCCCGCTAGCGAATCCCCGCCATAAGGAGCACGACCCATGTCCGCCACTGCCCTGCGTATCGTTGAAGGATCCTCCATGGACAAGACCAAGGCCCTGTCCGCCGCGCTCTCCCAGATCGAGCGCCAGTTCGGCAAGGGCTCGGTCATGAAACTGGGCAAAAACGACCGCTCCATGGATGTCGAGACCATTTCCTCCGGCTCGCTTGGGCTCGATATCGCGCTCGGCGTCGGTGGCCTGCCGCGTGGCCGGGTGGTGGAAATTTATGGGCCGGAATCCTCCGGCAAGACCACGCTGGCGCTGCACACCGTGGCCGAGGGCCAGAAGAAGGGTGGCATCTGTGCCTTCATCGATGCCGAACACGCGCTCGATCCGGTCTATGCCCGAAAGCTCGGCGTCAACATCGACGAACTCCTGATCTCGCAGCCCGACACCGGCGAGCAGGCGCTGGAAATCTGCGACACGCTGGTGCGCTCCGGCGCGGTCGACGTGCTGGTGATCGATTCGGTGGCGGCATTGGTGCCGAAGGCCGAGCTCGAAGGCGAGATGGGCGACGCGCTGCCCGGCCTGCAGGCACGGCTGATGAGCCAGGCGCTGCGCAAGCTCACCGCCTCGATCAACAAATCCAATACCATGGTGATCTTCATCAACCAGATCCGGATGAAGATCGGCGTGATGTACGGCTCTCCGGAAACCACTACCGGCGGCAACGCGCTGAAATTCTATGCTTCCGTTCGCCTCGACATTCGCCGCATCGGCGCGATCAAGGAGCGCGACGAGGTGATCGGCAACACCACCCGCGTCAAGGTGGTGAAGAACAAGCTGGCGCCGCCGTTCAAGCAGGTCGAGTTCGACATCATGTATGGCGAGGGCGTGTCCAAGATGGGGGAAATCCTCGATCTCGGCGTCAAGGCCGGCATCGTCGAGAAATCCGGTGCCTGGTTCTCCTATGACAGCCAAAGGCTCGGCCAGGGCCGCGAGAACGCCAAAGCCTTCCTCAAGGCCAATCCCGACATGACCGCGAAGATCGAGGCGGCGATCCGCCAGAACTCCGGCCTGATCGCCGAGCAGATCCTGGCCGGCGCCCCCGAGCGCGACACCGACGGCGAGGAGCCAGCGGTCGCGGAGGAGTGAGCTTTATTTCGAGCGACAGGCGGCTGAGGACGTTGAGTTGCCGACGTCCTCAGCGCCCGTTTTGTTTTGATGGCGAGGTGGCGTATCCGGTATGACCTGCTTGATTGTGACTGGTGATTCATCCGCTGCGGGTGGCCTCAAGCAGGCAGACCTCGCGGATATTGCGATTCCGCTCGCTCGCCGACTCGTCTGGGGACCGTTGCCGTCCGATACGGAGCTTGCAGCCTTCTTCGAAGCGCGCACGAATCAAGAGCCGGATGGTCATTGGCTGGACTTCGGGCAGGCGTGGCCTCTCGAAAGATTCGGGATCAAGGACCTCGGATTTCTCGAGGTCTGCGCGCGATGTGAGACGGTCGAATTGTGGTTCGATCCGCAGCCGAATGACCAATTGATGCTGCTTTGGCTCTTGGATTATCTCCACATCCACGCGAAGCCGGTACCAAACCCTTCGTTGCGCCTCGTCGATTTCAGGATCGGAGAGCGTAATGCGAAGCAACTCGCGAAATACAAGGTGCCTGCCGTCGAGATCACGCGCGACCACCTCGAAGTCGGGAGTCTTGCATGGCAGGCCTATCGTGCGCCTACGCCGGAGGCCTGGTTCAATCTGCTCAAGCGGGATTTGAGCTTGCTTTCGCAGCTCGGTCCATGCGTGCTGGAGCTACTTGAAGAGCTTCCCTGGAGCGCGACCGGGCTTGGCGCGACGGAAATGCGGATGCTGGAGCTGATCTCGGCAGGTAACGCAGGTCCATTTGACGTCTTTCCCGGCCACAGGAAGCCCAGCCAACGGCCTGTATTCGGCTACTGGGAAGTCGGATCCCTGCTGGATGGACTCGCTCATTGTCCGGCGCCCGCCGTGTCCGGCCTCGACGAGGGGCCGTTCACACTGGAGATGCACGATGACGTCAATCGTTTCGAGCAATACAAACGCAGCAAGCTAAAGTTGACCGAACTTGGCAAGGCGATTCTGGTGCAGGCCGACGACTTCAGCCTGCACAACCCGATCGACCGCTGGTGGGGCGGCACGCACCTGACCAACGATCGCCTGTGGCGCTGGAATCAGGCGCTGATGAAGCCGTAACGGGAGGCCATGCATCGGGGAACGGAGAGGCAATGGATGCGTCGTTTTTTGTCTACATTCTCGCGGCAAGCGAAATTGGACGTTGTATGTCGGCGTCACCAACAACCTCGCGCGGCGGCTATCAGAACATGAGGCCAAGCTCGTTCCCGGTTTCACACGCAAATACGAAATCGATCAACTCGTTTATTTTGAAGCGTTCGATTCCATACTCGAAGCTCGCGCGCGAGAACATTCCTTGAAGCGCTGGCGCCGCGCCTGGAAGATCGCTCTGATCTAGAAGCTCAACCCGGATTGGCGCGATTTGACTGACGAATTGAACTTCTGAAACGGCATCGGACGCGCCCGCGTTCCCCTGATGCTGCGCAGCACGAAGTGATGCGCTGCTGATCCGGGGTCCATAAAGCGCCACAGTATTCTGTGGGTCCCGGCTCTGCGGTGCATCGTGAAGCATGCTGCACCGCGTCCGGGACACGATGCATTTGTATCGCGTCACTCCGCCGCCTGCGCGTAGTCTTCCACCGGCGGGCACGAGCAAACCAGATTTCGATCGCCGTAGACATTGTCGACGCGACCGACCGGCGACCAGTATTTGTCGGTGCGCGAGACGCCGTCGGGGAAGCAGCCCTCGGCGCGGGAATAGGGCCGCTGCCACCCGTCGTCGGCGATGTCGTGCACGGTGTGCGGGGCGTGGCGCAAAGGCGAAGCCTCGACCTTGAAGCGGCCACTTTCGATCTCGGATATCTCCTGCCGGATCGCGATCATGGCCTCGCAGAACCGATCAAGCTCGGCCCTGGATTCGGATTCGGTCGGCTCGATCATCAGCGTGCCCGGCACCGGAAAGCTCATGGTCGGCGCGTGAAAGCCGTAATCGATCAGCCGCTTTGCAATATCGTCAACGGTGACGCCGCTCGAGACTTTCAACGGGCGCGGATCGACGATGCATTCATGCGCGACGCGGCCTTTGGCATTGCGATAAAGTACCGGGAAATGCGGATCCAGCCTGGTCGCGATGTAATTGGCATTGAGGATCGCGATCTCGGTGGCGCGCCTCAGGCCTTCGCCACCCATCATCAGAATGTAGATGTAGGAAATCGTCAGGATCGATGACGAGCCGAACGGCGCGGCCGATACCGGCCCGGCCGCCGGCGGCTTCATATCGATCACCGGATGTCCCGGCACGAACGGCGCAAGATGCGCTTTCACGCCTATCGGCCCCATGCCGGGGCCGCCGCCGCCGTGCGGAATGCAAAACGTCTTGTGCAGATTGAGATGGCTGACATCGGCGCCGTAATCGCCGGGCCGCGACAGCCCGACCTGCGCGTTCATGTTAGCGCCGTCGAGATAAACCTGTCCGCCGTGGTCGTGGACAATGTCGCAAATCTCTCGGATATGCTCCTCGAACACGCCGTGGGTCGAGGGATAGGTGATCATGATCGCAGCGAGGTCTTTCGAATGTTGTTCGGCCCTGGCGCGCAGATCATCGACATCGACGTCGCCGCGCGCGTCGCACACGACCACCACGACCTGCATGCCGGCCATACTGGCCGAGGCCGGATTGGTGCCGTGCGCCGAGGAAGGAATCAGGCAGACCCTGCGGTGCGGCTCGCCGCGCGCGGCGTGATAGGCGCGGATCGCCAACAGGCCGGCATATTCGCCTTGGGCGCCCGAATTGGGCTGCAGCGAGATCGCGTCATAGCCTGTCATATCGCACAGCGATTGCTCCAGGCGCTCAAGCAGCACGTGATAGCCTTGCGCCTGCTCGCGCGGCGCGAACGGGTGCAGCGTGGCGAATTCGGGCCAGGTCAACGCGATCATTTCGGAGGTGGCGTTCAGCTTCATGGTGCAGGAGCCCAGCGGAATCATCGCGCGGTCGAGCGCGAGATCGCGATCACTCAGCTTACGCATGTAGCGCAACAGCTCGGTCTCGGAGCGATGGGCGTGGAATACCGGATGGGTGAGGAACGGGCTTGCGCGTTTCAGCTCGCCCGGCAGCGCCTCGCGGGCGCCGGCTTCGATGTCAGCGTAAGCAAGGTTGCCGCCGAACGCGCGCCACACCGCCTCGACGATTTCAGGCGTGGTGGTCTCGTCCAGCGCGATGCCGAGCGTGCGCTCGCCGATCCGCAAATTGATCTTTTCTGTGCGCGCGCGGGCGACGATCTCATCTTGCTTTGCGCCGGCATCCACCGTTACCGTATCGAAGAACGCGTCGGACCGTTGCGCGAAGCCAAGCTTGCGCAATCCGGCCGCCAGCACGCTGGTTCGGCGATGCACTGTGCGGGCGATGTGAGTCAGTCCCTCCGGACCGTGATAGACCGCATACATCGAGGCTATCACTGCCAGCAGCACCTGCGCCGTGCAGATGTTCGAGGTCGCCTTTTCGCGGCGGATATGCTGCTCGCGGGTCTGCAGCGCGAGCCGATAGGCCGGCTGCCCCCGGGAATCAATTGACAGCCCGACGATGCGCCCCGGCAGCGAGCGCTTCAGGGCATCGCGCACCGCCATATAGGCCGCGTGCGGCCCGCCATATCCCATCGGCACCCCAAATCGCTGCGCCGATCCAACCGCGATATCGGCGCCGAGTTCGCCGGGCGAGGCCAAAAGCGTCAGCGCCAGCAAATCCGCCGCGACAATCGCGAGCGCGCTCTTGGCGTGCAGCGTCGCGATTGCCGGACGCAGGTCGCGCACCGCACCGGAAGAGTCCGGATATTGCAGCAGCGCGCCCAGCACCTCGCATTTGTCGAGATCGGCAAGCGGATCGCCGACGATCAAATTCCACCCCAGGGGTTCGGCGCGGGTGCGCAGCACGGCAAGCGTTTGCGGATGCACCTCGCGGTCGATGAAGAACGCTTTTGCCTTGCCCTGGGCTGCGCGCTCGGCCAGCGCCATGGCTTCCGCCGCGGCGGTGGCTTCATCGAGCAGCGAGGCGTTGGCGACATCGAGACCGGTGAGATCGCAGATCATGGTCTGGAAGTTGAACAGGGCTTCCAGCCGCCCCTGGCTGATCTCGGGCTGATACGGCGTGTAGGCGGTGTACCAGGCCGGATTTTCCAGGATGTTGCGCTGGATCACCGCCGGCAGAATCGTCCCCGAATAGCCTTGCCCGATCAGCGAGGTGAAGACCTGGTTCTGCGACGCCAGTTCGCGCATATGCGCCAGCGCTTCGGTTTCGCTTAAGGCGCGGCCGAGATCGAGCGGCGTCTTCTGCCGGATCGAGGAGGGCAGGGTCTGTCCGATCAACTCGCTCAAGCTCTTGGCACCCACAGTCTCCAGCATCGCGGATACGTCGCGAGGCGAAGGGCCGATATGGCGGCGCACAAAGGTGGTGGCTGCTTCGTCAACGGGTTTGCGGTGCGCGGTCATGGGGTCGTTCCTTTATGGGCCGTCATGCCCCGCGAAAGCGGGGCATCCAGTAGTCACCGCCGTCAGCGATTGAATTGAGACGCCGCGGCGTACTGGATCGTCCGCTTTCGCGGACGATGACACTGTGGATGCGGTGGCCTGCTTCATCTCACGCCGTATGTTTCTGGTAGGCGGTCTCATCCATCAGGCCTCCGAGTTCGCTTTTGTCTGCGATCTTCATCTTGAAAAACCACGCCTTGCCGGCGGCGTCGGAGTTGACCAGCGCCGGTTCGGCCGTGATCACGTCGTTGACTTCAACAACCTCGCCCGAGATCGGGGCGAAGACGTCGGACGCCGCCTTGACGGATTCGACCACGGCGGCGGCTTCCGCCTTCTTCAGGCTGCGGCCGACCTTCGGCAGCTCGACGAACACGACATCGCCGAGTTGCGACTGCGCATAATCGGTGATGCCGATGGTGGCGACGTCGCCCTCGATGCGGAGCCATTCGTGGTCGGATGTGAACAGCGTCGTCATGCAAACCCTCTAGCGTTTGTAGGTGTTGGGGACGAAGGGCATCGGCGCTATCAGCAGCGGCAGGCGCTGTCCGCGCAATTCGGCAAACAACAGACAGCCTGGCGCGGCGTGCGACGCCGGCAGATAGCCCATCGCGACCGGCGCATTGAGGCTCGGTCCGAATCCGCCCGAGGTGACCGCGCCGATCTGCTCCGATGAAGCGCCATCCGCGAATAATGGCGCGCCTTCGCGCACCGGCGCGCGACCCTCCGGCCTCAATCCGATGCGGCGGCGCGGGGCGCCGTTCGCAAGCTGGGAGAGAATCTTTTCCGCGCCCGGAAAGCCGCCGGCGCGCGCGCCGCCGTGGCGGCGGCTTTTCTGGATCGACCATTCCAGCGCACCTTCGACCGGCGTGGTCGTTGCGTCGATGTCGTGACCATAAAGACAAAGCCCGGCCTCGAGCCGAAGGCTGTCGCGCGCGCCTAGGCCGATTGGCAGCACGGCGCTATTTTCAAGCAACGCGCTGGCGAGCGCCTCGGCCTGTTGCGCCGGTACCGAAATCTCAAAACCGTCCTCGCCGGTGTAGCCCGAGCGCGAGACAAAGCAATCGATGCCGCCAACGCGGCGCGGACCGGCGTCCATGAAGCGCATCGCGGCTGCGTCCGGGCACAGCCTTGCCAGCACCGATTCCGCTTTCGGTCCCTGCAGCGCGAGCAGCGCGCGATTTTCAAGCGGCTCGATCTCGCAGGCGTCCGAAAGGCTCGCGCGAAGGCGCGCCTCGTCTTCGGCCTTGCAGGCGGCGTTGACCACCAGAAACAGATGGCTGCCGAAATTCGCCACCATCAGGTCGTCGAGAATGCCGCCATCGTTGTTGGTGAACTGCGCGTAGCGCTGCCGTCCCGGCGCGACGCCAACAATGTCCTGCGGCACCAGCCGCTCCAGCACCAACGCCGCATCCTCCACCTTGCCGGATTTCGCATGCAGCGCGATCTGGCCCATGTGCGAAACGTCGAACAGGCCGGCGGCCTGTCGGGTATGCAGGTGTTCCCTGAGCACCCCGGCCGCGTATTGCACCGGCATCTCATAGCCAGCGAATGGCACCATCTTGCCGCCGCGCGCGACATGCAGCGCGTGCAAGGGGGTGCGTTTCAGCCGGGCTTGGGAAGATTGGTCGTCGCGCGCAAGCATCACGGGGTCCTCCCGGTTCCCGAGGACCAGCCCTCGGAAACCCATGGAAGCCCCATCTGTCGCTGTGCCTGAGAGTATTATCCCGTCGGCGGACGCGTCCGGGCCCTGGCCCGTCGGCGTCTCTTTCCAGATGCTAACAAGTCACGCGGTCCGTTTGCCTGAGAGTTTCCGGGGCGGTTGCTCCTTCGGCGCCGGCGACTGGCCGATCTCTCCCGACGTGACTATCTCGTAGATAGGAGAAAATCACGGCGGCGCCAAGGCTGTCAACGCGCCCGGCGGGCTATCAACCGATCTTACGCGGATGCGGCAAGCCCCTGATCTCCTGCACACTTTCTGGACAGTGCTGGCACCCCCGTTTAAAAGCGGTGCGCACGACAGCCCGTCTGCGGCATTATCGTGGACGTTTCCGGGCGCGATGGGATCAAAATGAGCGGCGTTAACGAGATCAGGTCGACATTTCTGAAGTTCTTTGCCGATAACGGCCATGAGATCGTGCCGTCGTCGCCCCTGGTGCCGCGCAACGACCCGACGCTGATGTTCACCAATGCCGGCATGGTGCAATTCAAGAACGTCTTTACCGGGGTCGAAAAGCGTCCCTATCAGCGCGCCGTCACCTCGCAAAAATGCGTGCGCGCCGGTGGCAAGCACAACGATCTCGACAATGTCGGCTACACAACCCGCCACAACACCTTCTTCGAGATGCTCGGCAATTTCTCGTTCGGCGACTATTTCAAGGACCGCGCCATCGAGCTCGCCTGGAATCTCGTCACCAGGGAATTCGGCCTGCCCAAGGACAAACTGACGGCCACCGTTTACGTCGACGACGACGAGGCATTCGATCTCTGGAAGAAGATCGCGGGGCTGCCCGAGTCCCGCATCATCCGTATCGCGGGCTCCGACAATTTCTGGCAGATGGGCGACACCGGTCCGTGCGGTCCTTGTTCGGAGATTTTCTACGATCATGGCGACAAGATCTGGGGCGGACCTCCGGGTTCACCGGAAGCGGATGGCGACCGCTTCGTCGAGATCTGGAACCTGGTGTTCATGCAGTTCGAGCAGCTCGAGGGCGGCGTGCGCAACAATTTGCCGAAGCCGTCGATCGACACCGGCATGGGGCTTGAGCGTATCGCGGCAGTGCTGCAGGGCAAGCATGACAGTTACGAGATCGACCTGTTCGTCGCCTTGATCCGCGCCATCTCCGAGCTGACCGGCGCCGATCCGCATGGTGAGCAGAAGGCCTCGCTGCGCGTGATCGCCGATCACCTGCGCGCGACGTCATTTTTGATCGCCGACGGCGTATTGCCGTCGAACGAAGGCCGCGGCTATGTGCTGCGCCGGATCATGCGCCGCGCGATGCGCCATGCGCAATTGCTCGGCGCCAAACAGCCGCTGATGCACCGTCTGGTGTGGGCGCTGGTGCGTGAGATGGGCCAGGCGTATCCTGAGTTGGTCCGCGCCGAAAACCTGATCGAGGAAACGCTACGGCTTGAAGAGACACGCTTCCGCAAGACGCTGGAGCGCGGGTTGTCCATCCTCGACGAGAAGAGCAGCGGTTTGAAAAAGGGCGACATGTTCGACGGCGATACCGCGTTTACGCTGTACGACACCTATGGCTTTCCGCTCGATCTCACCCAGGATGCGCTGCGCAACCGCGGCATCAGTGTTGACGTTGCATCCTTCACCGACGCAATGGATCGGCAGCGTGCGAAAGCGCGCGCGGCCTGGGCCGGCTCCGGAGATACCGCGAGCGAAACCGTTTGGTTTCCGCTGCGCGAGAAGCTCGGAGCGTCAGAATTTCTCGGCTACGAGACCGAAACCGCCGAAGGCGTGGTCGGCGCGGTGGTGAAAGACGGCAGGGAGGTACACGGCCTCAAGGTTGGTCAGAGCGGCGCGATCGTTCTGAACCAGACGCCGTTTTATGCTGAAGCCGGCGGCCAGGTCGGTGATACCGGGCTGATGACCGGCGAGGGTGTGCGGTTTCGCGTCACCGACACCCAGAAGAAGGCCGGCGATCTCTACGTGCATCTCGGCACCGTCGAGCAGGGCACCGTGAAGCCGGGCACTGCGCTGCTATTGGAAGTCGATCACGCCAGGCGTTCCTCGATTCGCGCCAATCACTCCGCCACGCATCTGCTGCACGAGGCCTTGCGGCAGGTGCTCGGCGATCACATCGCGCAGCGCGGCTCGCTGGTGGCGCCGGACCGGTTGCGCTTCGACTTCGTGCATCCGAAGCCGATCACGGCGGATGAGCTGGGCCGCATCGAGGATATCGCCAACGACGTGGTGCTGGAGAATGACGAGGTCACCACGCGGCTGATGGCGGTGGACGATGCCCGCGAAGCGGGAGCGCGCGCGCTGTTCGGCGAAAAATATGGCGACGAGGTGCGGGTCGTCTCGATGGGCAAGGGCGCGCGCGAGCATGGCAGCAACGCGCTCGGTTGGTCGGTGGAGCTGTGCGGCGGCACTCACGTTCGCCGCACCGGCGACATCGGCCTGATCTCGGTGACCAGCGAAAGCGCGGTTGCCGCAGGCGTTCGCCGCATCGAGGCGCTGACCGGGCGCCAAGCCCGGAAACATGCCAACGACACCATGGCGCTGGCAAAGACCGCGGCGAGCGAGCTGCGCACGTCGCTCGAGGAGATGCCGGCGCGAATTGCCTCTCTGATCGAGGAGCGCAGGAAGCTCGAGCGCGACCTGTCGGATGCGCGCAGGAAGCTGGCAATTGGTGGCGGCGCCGCGGTTGCCGACGGATCGGCGGCGGGTGCGAGCGGCGTGCGCGAGGTCGGAAACGTCAAGCTGATGGCGCGCTCGGTGGAAAACATCGAGATGAAGGACCTCAAGAGCCTTGCCGATGACGGCAAGAAGCAGCTCGGCTCCGGGGTCGTCGCCATCGTCGGCGTCACCGGAGACGGCAAGGCCGGGGTGGTCGTCGGGGTGACCAGCGATCTCACTTCGCGCTTTAACGCTGTTGATCTGGCGCGCGTGGCCTCGCAGGTGCTTGGCGGCAAGGGCGGCGGCGGCCGGCCCGACATGGCGCAGGCCGGCGGTCCCGATGGTGCCAAGGCAGGGGCTGCCCTCTCGGCCATCGAAAAAGCGATGGCGAGCGCCTAGTCGGTGACGATCGCCCGGCGCAGAAGGCGGCTGAACGACCCCAATCTGCGGGATCGCCTCTACGAATTTCTTGAACACGATCAGTCGCCTAATTCGGTCGGCTCGCGCTTCGCCCAGCTGATCGTCTGCGTCATCATCATCGATGTGCTGACGATGATCCTGGCGTCGGTTCCGGAGTTCGACGCCCGGTTCGGAATGCTGTTCACCGCCGTCAGGGCCGGCGCGGTGACCGTATTTGCGTTGGAGTACGCGGCACGGCTCTGGAGCGGGACCGGGCACTTGCCGGGTAAACTGTCGCCGTCGCAGGACCGCATCGAATATGCCCGCTCAGGCCTCGGCATCATCGATTTGCTGGCATTCTTGCCGGCGGCGATCGCGCTGATCGCAGGCCAGCGCTCGCTGCTGGTGCTGTTCGGTATGTTGCCGTTTTTCAAGCTGGTGCGTTATTCGCCGGCGATGCGTTCGCTGCTCGCCGCGCTTCATGCCGAGCGGCGAACGCTGGTCGGCTGCTTGGTGATCCTGACCGGCGCGGTGCTGGTGTTCGCCTCGCTGCTGTATGTCATCGAGCATGACGTTCAGCCCGAAAAGTTCGGCACCATTCCGGCCGCGATGTGGTGGGCGATCGTGACGCTGGGCACGGTCGGTTATGGCGACGTCGTTCCGGTAACGCCATTGGGCAAGGTGGTGTCGGTATTCACCATTGTCGGCGGACTGACGATGATTGCGCTGCCGGTGGCGATTATCTCGACCGCGTTTGCCGACGAGATCAGGCGGCGCGATTTCGTCGTCACCTGGGGGATGCTGGCGCGGGTGCCGCTGTTCTCGCACCTGAGCGCTGCCGAAATTGCCGACATCATGCGGCTGTTGCGGGCCCGGAGCATCGAGGCGGGCGAGGTTCTGGTCCGGCGCGGCGATCACGCCTCTTCGATGTATTTCATCACCGCGGGCGAGGTCGAGATCGAATTGCCGAACCAGCAGGTCCGGCTCTCGGATGGCACGTTCTTCGGGGAAATCGCGCTGCTGCATCATACCAAGCGCAGCGGCACCGTGACGGCAACCCGCAAGACCAAGCTGCTCGCGCTCGATGCCCAGGATTTCCACGCGCTGATCGAACGCATGCCGGCGCTGGCCGCGCATGTGCAGAAGACCGCGACGGCGCGGCTTGCCGATACCGCGGCGGTGCAGAGGGGCGATATCGCCGCGGGTGAAATCGCGCAGGCCGCGCAGGACGACCAGCCCGCGGATGAATAGGACGGGGCGCGGTGCGCCGCGGCGAGGCCTCTTCGTTGAAGAGACGATTGGGATTCTGTTTAAGTGGCGTCACGACTGCGCCTTGCTTGCGCCACAACCCGCGCCGGATTGCGGCTTCGGACAGTCCAATGTGAGACGCAAGGCCGGGTCTGCTCGACAATAGCGGCGCTATGAAATGCGATCGGCATGCAGCCCGGTTCGGTCGCATCCCACAAGTCATTTTTCCGCCGTACTGGCTCAACATCATTCAAGGGCGGTGAAGTTCAGTTGCACGAGTCCTCCACAGCAAATTCGCGGCGGGAATTTCGGACGGAGACCAGGAAATCCGGCAGCGGAGCAGGGGGATGACAACGCTTTACGATTTGCTTGGGGCTCTTCCGAAGGACGATGCTGAAGATCTCAGGACCGCCTTCCGTCAAGCCGTCAAGGGTGCTCATCCCGACCTCCATCCCGGCGATCCCGACGCCGCGCTGAAGTTCAGGCAGATCGTCCGCGCCAACGAAATCCTTGGCGACGTTGAGCAGCGGGCCGCCTATGACCATCTGCTGAATCTCGCGCGGCTGGAGCAGGAGTCGGCGTCCGCGCGCGCTACCGCCGCCAGGCTTCACAAGTTCGCCTCCGGCATCATGGCGGTTGCCGGAGCCTCGGTTGTGACCGTCGGGGGATACCTGCTGTTCATGCACATGTCGGTCGCATCTATTGCTCCGGCGAACCGTGTTGACGTCGCGATGCGCGCATCGGCTGAAGTGAGCGCCGTCAGCACGGCAGCGCCATCGGGGAGCGCCGACAAGGGCGCATCGCCCATGAAGCGGGAACCTGCAGGCGTTCCCGATCCGGCGATCGCGCCGGGCGCCCCCATGACGCATGCCATTGCGGATGTCGCGACGACCAATGTCGGCCCGCCTCTCGACCTCGCCCCGAGCAACGTCAGATCCTCGCCTGCACGGAGGACCTCCGCCCATCGCAAGCGCGACCTGAACGGTACCAACATCTTCGATCACCTGCGAGAATTCGGCCGTGCCTTCGCTGATATCGCGCCGGCGGAACGGATCGAAAAGCCAAGCCGCGCCAAACCTGCCCCGGCGACGGCCAGGAAGCCGCGGGTTGATCAGCCCAAAATCTCGCGTTCGGTGGCGCTAGTGTCCCGACAGCGAACGGCCGCGCAGGACCCATCACGAGAAGAAGGGGTGGCAACCGTAAGGCTGCCCTGAAGCGCGAGGTTTCGCCAGGCTTTTGCCGGATCGGTGAGCTATTTCGAGTCCAGAAACGGCGCGATGACTTCGCGGGTTTCCTTGCTCGGCACGACGGGTACGATCTCGAAAGTCATGCCGAGCCCGTGGCAGTTCAGCACCCATTCCTGGAGCAGCCGCGCGTTGTCGCATTCCATCAGCTGGAAACAGCGGTCGAAGTTCGGCTCGATCCAGCTCCCGACGTAAGTCAGCCCCTCGGGAAATTTTATGCCCTGGTCGCGCACGCGCCTGTAGACCGGGATCGGGTCGCGATCCCTAAAACGCTCGATCACCATGAAGAGCATGGGTAACCTCCGTCGATTGGCGTCGCGCGCGCTTAACGACGCCTCATTGCTCAACCCTTGCGCAGGAACACGTAATCCGCGGTATAGGGCATGCTGCGGCTGTCGCCCGGCCTGTCGCAGGCGTCGTCGAGCTTGCCGCCGACCGTATTGATGCGCTGTATGGTCGTGGCGTTCGCAAGCATGCCGCTGCCGCTCCGGGAAACCACATCGAGTTTGAGCCAGGCGATGTCGTTTGCCGTCGCGCCCGGCGTGCTGGCGACAACCCTGCCAACCACCGCGCTGCCGTCGCTTAGCTCCCAGGTCGGGCCGGCAAAATGGCGGCCGACAATCTTGCCGTCCGCAATCAGCGTTGCGAGCTGCTCCCGGAAAGCCCAGCCCAGCTTGCCGTCCATGCCAGCCTTGCATTCGTAAATCTGCATGCCCACGGCATGCGCCGTGAGCACGACGGTCTCGCCCGGCGCGGCCAAGGCACCGGGAACGGGCACCTCGGCGGCTGCGGCGCTCACAGGCGGCGTCGACAGCAGCAGTAAGACGAGCGTTGCCCCCTTGCGAAACGGCATGACGCGCTTTCCGAGTTGTCGGCATTGCGAGGAGGAAAGCCAATGCCGGCCTGGGCGGTTTTCCCTTCGCTCCTATGCCGCCATTGCCTTAGTCAGGTTTTCCGCGACCTTGTCGAGGAAGCCGGTGGTCGAGAGCCAGCGCTGGTCGGCGCCGACCAGGAGCGCCAGGTCCTTGGTCATGAAGCCGGCTTCCACGGTATCGACGCAGACCTTCTCCAGCGTGGCGGCAAACTTCGCCAGCGCCTCGTTGTTGTCGAGCTTGGCGCGATGCGACAATCCGCGGGTCCAGGCGAAGATCGAGGCGATCGAGTTGGTCGAGGTTTCCTTGCCCTTCTGATGCTCGCGGTAGTGCCGCGTCACCGTGCCATGGGCGGCCTCGGCCTCGACCGTCTTGCCGTCCGGCGTCATCAGCACCGAGGTCATCAGGCCGAGCGAGCCATAGCCTTGCGCGATGGTGTCGGACTGCACGTCGCCATCGTAGTTCTTGCAGGCCCAGACGTAGCCGCCCGACCATTTCATCGCCGCGGCGACCATGTCGTCGATCAGGCGATGCTCGTAGGTGATCTTCTTCTCGTCGAACTTGGCCTTGAATTCATGATCGAAAATGTCCTGGAAAATATCCTTGAAGCGGCCGTCATAGGTCTTGAGGATGGTGTTCTTGGTCGAGAGATAGACCGAATAGCCCTTGGCGAGGCCCTGGTTGAACGAGGCGCGGGCGAAATCGGCGATTGAATCGTCCAGATTGTACATCGCCATGGCGACCCCGGCGCCCGGGGATTTGTAGACCTCGCGCTCGATCACCTTGCCGTCCTCGCCGGTAAACTTGATCGTCAGCGTGCCCTGGCCCGGAAACTTGAAGTCGGTGGCGCGGTATTGATCGCCGAAAGCGTGGCGGCCGATGATGATCGGCTTGGTCCAGCCTGGCACCAGCCGCGGCACGTTCCTGCAGATGATCGGCTCGCGGAACACCACGCCGCCGAGGATATTACGGATCGTGCCGTTCGGCGATTTCCACATTTCCTTGAGGCCGAATTCCTTCACCCGGGCCTCGTCAGGGGTGATGGTGGCGCATTTGACCCCGACCCCGACCTTCTTGATGGCGTTGGCGGCATCGACGGTGACCTGGTCGTTGGTCTTGTCGCGGTATTCCATCCCGAGGTCGAAATACATCAGCTCGATATCGAGGAACGGGTAGATCAGTTTGTCCTTGATGTATTGCCAGATGATCCGGGTCATCTCGTCGCCATCGAGTTCGACGACGGGCTTGGTCACCTTGATTTTTGCCATGGAGATCGGGCCTTTTTGGAACAGCGCGTTTTGGACGGATAGGGATGCTTCCGCGCTATAGCACCGCAAACCGGACGGCGAAAGCTGGCGCGTTGAGGTTTCGGCTGAAAGTCAGAAAGTGTCGTCAACCCGGTTATATTGCTTGAGAAAATGCCTTCCGAGAGGCATCGAGTATCAACCGTCGCTGAGGCTTTGAATCACCTTGCTCGGGACTTGATTCAAGCTCTTAAGAAGTTGAATCAGAAAGTGAAGTGAGATGTCCGGCTCGGGCACCGACAAGACCAAATCCGGCGTCAGCCTCGCCGGCCCCGTTGTCATTCTGGTCGAGCCGCAGCTCGGCGAGAACATCGGCATGGCCGCGCGCGCCATGGGCAATTTTGCGCTGTCGCGGCTGCGCATCGTCAATCCCCGCGACGGCTGGCCGAATGTCAGCGCCGAGCGCGCCGCCGCCGGCGCCGATCATATTCTGGATCATGTCGAATTGTTCGAGACGGTCGAGCAGGCGGTCGCCGACTGCACGCTGTTGTTCGCCACCACCGCCCGCGCGCACGACCAGGCCAAGCCGGTGGTTGCCCCGGAGGTCGCCGCGCGCGAGATCGCCGCCGAGATCACGGGCGGTGGTACCGTCGGCATCCTGTTTGGGCGCGAGCGCTACGGCCTGCAGAATCAGGAGGTCGCGCTGGCGAACCGCATCGTGACCTTCCCGGTCAATCCCGGCTTTGCCTCGCTCAACCTGGCGCAGGCGGTGCTCTTGATCGGCTACGAATGGTTCAAGCTTGCGACGGACGCCGCGTTGCCGTTCGCGATGCCCGAACGCTCCGAGCCGGCCTCGCAGCATCAGATGCAGGCTTTCTTCGACAATCTGGTGCGCGAACTCGACAAGGTCGAATTCCTGCGGCCGAGGGAGAAACGCGAGACCATGCTGGTCAATTTGCGCAATATCTTCACCCGGATGGAGCCGACCAAGCAGGACATGCACACGCTCCATGGCGTCGTCATGGCGATCGCCGAAGGGCGCAAGGGGCCGGCCAAGGGCGGGGTGCTCGATGGCGAACAGGCGACAAGGCTGCGCGCACTGCTCGCCGAGCACGGCCGGGGCGCCACGCCGTCGGAAAGCGGCACGGTGAGGGGGCTGGCGCGGCTGTTGCGGCGAAATCCGACCGATGCCGAACGCATCCTGTGGCGGGCGCTGACCACCGATCGCCGCTTCGCCGGGCAGTTCAAGCGGCAGACGCCGGTCGGCCGCCATATTCCGGATTTTGTCTCCTTTGTGCAAAGGGTTGCGATCGAATTGTTGAATCGCGATGAGACCGAGACAATTGCAAACGACCGCGCCGCGCGGCGGACGTGGCTGGAGGCGCGCGGCTACCGGGTGGTCGACATGCGTGTCGGTGATGTCGAGGGCGATCTGGCCAAAGAACTCGACCGGCTTGCATCCGTTCTCCACGAACGCGGCTAGAAGCCGGCGGTTGCCTAAAATTACGGCAGTCCTGCTACTTTGTAGGCTCGCTGCATACATTCCCCACCAAGCGCACCAGCCCACGAGCGGCTTTCATGCGACGGGATCGTAGCCGCAACAGCGCATGCGACTTTCTGTCAATCCCCTATGTCATGGCACAGCGATTGCACTTTTTGGAGGCGTCGACCCGCCGACAGGGAGCAATTGATGTCCACCTTCGACAACCCATTCGATCCCGGCCGCAGCCTTCGCTCCAACGGTTGCAGCTGCGGGTGGCATGTCAGCGAAGCCGAGCATGAGGCGGCGGCGCAACTGCAGATCCAGGCCTCGCTCGAGAGCGAACAAAAACGCTTCGAGGGCGTGGTCGCCTCCGCCGTGATGCGGGCGATGTTTCCGCGCGATGCCGCGCGCCGCGCATTCCTGAAATCGGTGGGCGCTGCGACCGCGGTCGCGGCGCTGTCGCAATTTTTTCCATTGAAGACCGCGACCGAGGCCTTTGCCCAAGGCGGGCCGCTGGAGAAGAAAGACCTCAAGGTCGGCTTCATCCCGATCACCTGCGCGACCCCAATCATCATGGCGGCGCCGATGGGGTTTTACGCCAAGAACGGCCTCAACGTCGAAATCATCAAGACCGCGGGCTGGGCGGTGATTCGCGACAAGACCATCAACAAGGAATACGACGCCGCCCACATGCTCTCCCCGATGCCGCTGGCCATCACCATGGGCGCGGGCTCCAATCCGCTGCCCTACACCATGCCGGCGGTCGAGAACATCAACGGCCAGGCGATCACGCTCGCGGTCAAGCACAAGGACAAGCGCGACCCCAAGGACTGGAAGGGTTTTAAATTCGCGGTCCCCTTCGATTATTCGATGCACAATTACCTGCTGCGCTATTACCTCGCCGAGCACGGCCTCGACCCGGATGTCGACGTGCAGATCCGCGCGGTACCGCCCCCGGAAATGGTCGCCAATCTGC
Source organism: Bradyrhizobium sp. (assembly GCA_035693465.1). Classification (GTDB taxonomy): domain Bacteria; phylum Pseudomonadota; class Alphaproteobacteria; order Rhizobiales; family Xanthobacteraceae; genus Bradyrhizobium. The sequence goes on from DASSGM010000280.1 coordinate 31,104, forward strand.
GCGCCGACAACATCGACGGCTTCCTGGGCCCGGATCCAATGAACCAGCGCGCGGTCTATGACGGCGTCGGCTTCATCCACATCCTGACCAAGGACATCTGGGAAGGGCATCCCTGCTGCGCCTTCGCGGCTTCGAAGGAATTCGTCACGGCGATGCCCAATACCTACGGCGCGCTGCTCAAATCGATCATCGAGGCCACCGCGTACGCCCACAAGGCGGAGAATCGCAAGCAGATCGCGGAAGCAATCGCGCCGGCGAATTATCTGAACCAGCCGCAGATCGTGTTGGAGCAGATTCTCACCGGCACGTTCGCGGACGGATTGGGCAATGTCGTCACCCAGCCGAACCGCGTCGATTTCGATCCGTTCCCGTGGCAGTCGTTTGCGATCTGGATCATGACGCAGATGAAGCGCTGGGGTCAGATCAAGGGCGATCTGGATTATGCGGGCATCGCCGCGCAGGTGTATCTCGCTACCGATGCCACCAAGCTGATGACCGAGGCCGGGCTGACGCCGCCGACTTCGACCAGCAAGAGCTTTGTGGTGATGGGCAAGACCTTCGACCCGGCTAGACCTGAGGACTATCTCAACAGCTTCAAGATCAGGAAGGCGTCGTGACCGCGGTCCCCGCTCTTCTATTCACCTCCCCCTGGAGGCGGGAGGGGGTGAACTTGCGGATTTCACCTCAGCCCGCCTGCTCCGAACGATGCTGCGCATCGCCCATTGCAGCCGACCCTCCCTCGCCAGGGGAGGGTGAAGGCATCGCATGACCTCCTCGCTTCGTTTCCGTGCGGCGATCGTGTCGATCGCGCTGTTCCTTGGCTTCATCGGCGTCTGGCACATCGCCACGCGCGGCACCGGCACGGTCGCCACCATGTCCCCGGAATACGCCAAGCTGATGGGCCTGACTGCGACCCAGGGCAAGTCGGCGATGCCGGGTCCGTTCGACGTCGGCGCCAAGTTGTGGGACCACATCAAGCGGCCGTTCTACGACAATGGGCCAAACGACAAGGGTCTCGGCATCCAGCTCGGCTATTCAATCGCGCGTGTCGGGCTCGGCTATTTGCTCGCGGTGCTGATTGCGATCCCGCTCGGTTTCCTGATCGGGATGTCGCCCTTAATCAACAGGGCGCTCGATCCGTTCATACAAATCCTAAAGCCGATCTCGCCACTCGCCTGGATGCCGCTCGCGCTCTACACCATCAAGGATTCCGGGCTGTCCGCGATCTTCGTGATCTTCATCTGCTCGGTGTGGCCGATGCTGCTCAATACCGCGTTCGGCGTCGCCGCCGTGCGGAGGGAATGGATCAACGTCGCGCGCACGTTGGAGGTCGGCACCGTCAGGCGTGCCTTCACAGTGATCCTGCCAGCAGCGGCGCCGACCATCCTCACCGGCATGCGCATTTCGATCGGCATCGCCTGGCTTGTGATCGTTGCCGCCGAGATGCTGGTCGGCGGCACCGGCATTGGCTACTTCGTCTGGAATGAGTGGAATAATCTCTCGATCACCAACGTTATCATCGCCATTCTGGTGATCGGCGTGGTCGGCATGCTGCTCGATCAGATTCTCGCGCGCTTCACCCGTATGGTCACGTTCCCGGAGTGAGCGATGATGACGTGCGAACCACAAGCGCACTTCACCTCCCCCCGGAGCGGGGAGGTCGGCGCGCGCGGGAGCGCTCTTGCGCGCCTGAGCGCGACGGGTGGGGGTGATCTTTGTGCTGAGCCATTCACCCCACCCCGATCGGCCTTCAGCCGCTCGACCCTCCCCCTCCAGGGGAGGGTGAAGAAAGTGTCGGGCGCGCCATGACCGAGAAATTCATTTCCATCGAGGGGGTCGCGAAACGCTATCCAGGCGCCGATGGCGGGGCGATCGCGGTGTTCGAAGATCTCTGGCTGTCGATGGGGCGCGGCGAGTTCGGCTGCGTGATCGGGCATTCCGGATGCGGCAAGACCACGGTGCTGAACATTCTGGCGGGCCTCGACCAGCCGAGCGATGGCACCGTGATCGTCGACGGGCAAGCGATCGAAGGCACCAGCCTCGACCGCGCCGTGATCTTCCAGAGCCACGCGCTGCTGCCGTGGCGCACCGTGCTCGGCAACGTCGCCTATGCCGTGACATCGAAGTGGCGGGATTGGGACCGCGCCAAGGTCAAGGCGCATGCGCAAACCTTCATCGATCTGGTGGGCCTGACAGGTGCCGAGCACAAGCGTCCGTCGGAACTCTCCGGCGGCATGAAGCAGCGCGTCGGCATTGCCCGCGCGCTTTCGATCACGCCAAAAATCATGCTGATGGATGAGCCGTTCTCGGCGCTCGACGCGCTGACCCGCGGCACGCTGCAGGATGAAGTGCGCCGCATTTGTCTGGAGACCGGACAGACCGCGTTCATGATCACCCACGACGTCGACGAGGCGATCTATCTTGCTGACAAGATCTTCCTGATGACCAACGGCCCCGGCGCAGTGCTGGCCGAAATCGTGGAAAATCCGCTGCCGAAGGATCGCGGCCGCGTCGACCTGCACCGGCATCCCTATTACTACGCGGTGCGCAACCACATCGTCGATTTTCTCGTCAGTCGCAGCAAGACTTTCGCGGCCGATGTGCCCGATCACGATCCGCGCAGCGTACCGCTGGTGCGGATCGGTTTGAGCGAGCCGACCATTGTTGCTGCGCCACGAACAGTCGAAAGCAGTTCTGCGCAAGCATTTGCCCGTTAACGTTCATCAGGGAGACGACACATGAAACGATCCGACCTCACCGAAAAGCTGCTCGACATCAAGCGCGACAAGGGCTGGAGCTGGAAATACATCTGCGAAAAGATCGGCGGCTACTCCCAAGTCCTGATCGTCGGCGCTGTCCTCGGCCAGATGAAATTGACAAAACCGCAAGCCGCCAATGCCGGCGAGTTGTTCGGGTTGTCCAAATCCGAGGTGGCGATGCTGAATGAGACGCCGATGCGCGGCGAGGGCGTGCCGATGCCGCCGACCGATCCCCTGATCTACCGCTTCTACGAACTGGTGATGGTCAACGGGCCGGCATGGAAGGCGCTGATTGAGGAGGAATTTGGCGATGGCATCATGTCGGCGATCGATTTCGACATGGTAATGGAGCGTCTGCCCAATCCCAAGGGCGACCGGGTCAAGATCACGATGTCGGGCAAATTCCTGCCCTTCAAATACTACGGCGCCAGCGGCAATGTGCCGGAATACGGGTTCAAGGAGGAATGACGCAAAGCGTCACATTCCCGCCTTCACCTGCGCAACGGCCTGCGCCAACAGCTCGTCCATCTTCGCCCGAAGCTCCGCTTCGGACAGGTCGACGCCCTTGGCGGCGAGATCGCGCATCACCTTGCCGAGCACGCCGCGGTCGCCCGCCTCCTCGAAGTCAGCGGCGACCACGGTCCTGGCATAGTCATTGGCGGCCTCGCCTGACAGTCCGAGCTTTTCCGCCACCCATAATCCGAGCAATTTGTTGCGGCGCGCTTCGGCCTTGAATTTTTGCTCCGCGTCGAGAGCGAACTTCTTCTCGAAACCCTCTTCGCGCTTATCGAATGTGGTCATGGTTGGGGTTCCGATCTGCTGAAATGGTGACGACGGCCTCGTTGCGGCAGCCTTGCTGCGCGCCTAGATAACGGGGGAAAATAGTTAAAACAACGGCCCTTAGAGTCGCAGCGAAGCGGGTAAAACTCGGCCCCGAGGGGCCGGATCGATTGTACTGGATAGGCCAATCGGATAGGTTGGATTCCGGGCCCGGTTCCTGTTCCGTTTCCCGTTCCTGGCCTTCACGGCAGCTCCGTCGTGGTCCCAATCCTTTGTCATCCGGAGCACACCAAATTCATGGATTTCAACAACACACGGTACATCCCAATGAGCCGTCGACGCCGCATTTATGAAGGCAAGGCCAAGGTGCTTTATGAAGGACCGGAACCGGGAACCCTAATCCAGCACTTCAAGGACGATGCGACGGCGTTCAACGCCAAGAAACACCAGGTGATCGAGGGAAAGGGCGTCCTCAACAACCGGATCTCCGAGTACCTGTTCCAGCACCTCAACGATATCGGGGTGCCCACCCATTTCATCCGTCGTCTCAACATGCGCGAGCAGCTGATTCGCGAAGTCGAGATCGTGCCGCTGGAGGTGGTGGTGCGGAATGTGGCGGCGGGATCGCTGTCGCAGCGGCTCGGCATCGAGGAAGGTACCCAGCTGCCGCGTTCGATCATCGAATTCTACTACAAGAACGACCAGCTCAACGACCCCATGGTCTCCGAGGAGCACATCACCGCGTTCGGCTGGGCCACGCCGCAGGAAATCGACGACATCATGGCGCTGGCGATCCGCGTCAACGACTTCCTCACCGGACTTTTTTTGGGGATCGGCATCCGCCTGGTCGATTTCAAGATGGAATGCGGCCGCTTATTCGAGAATGAGATGATGCGAATCATTGTTGCCGACGAGATCTCCCCCGATTCGTGCCGACTATGGGACATCAAGTCGAACGAAAAGCTCGACAAGGACCGTTTTCGCCGCGATCTCGGCGGCCTCCTGGAGGCCTACACGGAGGTCGCAAAACGGCTCGGCATCCTGATGGAGAACGAACGGCCCGCAGGCTCCGGTCCGGTGCTGGTGAAGAGCTGAGGCCTGGTCCCGTGAAAGCACGCGTCACCGTTACGCTGAAATCAGGCATTCTTGATCCCCAGGGCAAGGCCATCGAAGGTGCGCTGAAGTCGCTCGGCGTCGACGGCATCGCCAGTGTGCGTCAGGGCAAGGTGTTCGACGTCGAACTCTCCGGCTCCGACAAGGCCAAGGCTGAGGCGGCTCTGAAGGACGCCGCCGACAAGCTTTTGGCCAACACGGTGATCGAGAATTACCGGGTCGAGGTCTTAAGCTAGGCACCCTCGCTGATGAAATCCGCCGTTCTCGTCTTTCCCGGAATCAATCGCGAGCGCGACATGGCGCGCGCGTTGTGGCTGGTGTCGGGCCATCAGCCCGCGATGGTCTGGCATGCCGAAACGTCGCTGCCGAAGGGCACCGATCTCGTCGTGGTCCCCGGCGGATTTTCCTATGGCGATTACTTGCGCTGCGGCGCCATTGCCGCCCGCGCGCCGATCATGGATGCGGTACGCGCCTTTGCAGCCGGCGGCGGGCTCGTGCTCGGCGTCTGCAACGGCTTTCAGATTCTCTGCGAAGCCGGGCTTCTTCCTGGCGTGCTCATGCGCAACGCGCGATTGAAATTCATCTGTCACGACGTGCATCTGCGGGTCGAACGATCCGACACGCCGTTCACGCGCGGCTACAATGCCGGGCAGGTCATTCGCGTGCCCATCGCCCATGGCGAGGGCAATTATGAGGCCGACGAGGAGACGCTGAAGCGGCTCGAGGGCGAAGGGCGGGTGCTCTACCGCTACTGCTCCGCCGAGGGCATGGTCGACGAGCGCTCCAACGTCAACGGGGCCGCGCAATCGATCGCGGGCATCGTCAACGAGCGCGGCAACGTGCTCGGCATGATGCCGCATCCGGAAAACCACGTCGAAGACGTCATGGGCTGCACCGACGGCCGCGGCCTGTTCGCAGGGCTGGTGGCGCATCTGGAGCACGCGGCGTGAGGCGCGCTGGCGCTTTCGAGGGAAATGGAAGCCGGTTCGCGTGAAGAAAACGCCTCGAAACAAAAGAATCGCGCGGCTATTCGGGATTGCCGCTGCCTGGGGGCTTGCTGCCTGGTCAGGCGCCGCGCTCGCCCAGGACTATCCAAAACACGCGATCACCATGATCGTGCCGTTCGCGGCCGGCGGCACCTCGGACGTGATCGCCCGCACCGTTGCCGAGCAGATGAGCGCCACCCTCGGACAGCCAATCGTGATCGAGAATATCGCCGGCGCCGGCGGCTCGACCGCGCTGGCGCGCGCCGCGCGTGCCGAGCCTGACGGCTACACCATCGCGATCGGCAATGCCGGCACCAATGCCGCCGCCTACACGATCTATCCGATGTTGCCGTTCAAGTCCGACGCATTCGCACCCATCGCCATGGTGGCAAAGACGTTCGGCATCGTCGCGCTGCGCAAGGATTTTCCTGCCAAAAACCTGCAGGAATTCATCGCCTATGCCAAAAGCAATCCCGGCAAGATCAACCTCGGCCACGCCGGCGTCGGCTCCTCGAATTTTCTGATCTGCAAGAGTTTTGTCCAGGCAGCGGGGATCGAAGTGACGCTGGTCGGCTATCGCGGCGCGGCGCCGGCGCTGACGGACGCGATCGGCGGACAGATCGACGGGGTCTGCGATGCCGCCGCTTCGGTCTCGCAGGTGATCAATGACAAACTGGTGAAGGGGCTGGTGGTCGGCTCAACCGTGCGGCTGGCGACGCTGCCGGACTTGCCGACTTCGGCAGAAGCCGGCCTTCCCGAATTCGAGGCGCAGGGCTGGAACGGCTTGTTCGCGCCAAAGGGGACGCCGCCCGGGATTGTCGCGAAACTCAACACCGCGGCGCGAGTGGCCGTGGAAAGCGAACCGGTCCAAAAACGGTTCGCCGATTTGTCGACCGTTGCACCCGATGCCAATGAGCATACGCCGGAAACGCTGCAGGAACTGGTGACGCGCGACGTCGAGAAATACCGCAAGCTGCTTGAGGAGAAGAAGTGAGCGTTTTCCAGCGACGTGGATTGCGGTTTGCGAGAAAACGAGTCCGGACAAAAGCTGGCCGTGCTACTTGCGGTCGTTGCTCGCGGCCGGCGGCATTCGCCGCTTGACCCGCTTGATGGTCCCGGAAAATGTGAACAGCAGGCGCTCGCCCGACCTCAAGACACCGCGCAGAAAAATCAACGAGCTCCCGGCGCGCATGATTTCGCCGGAAGCCTCGACCAGTTCGCCCTCGCGTGCGGCATCGAGGAATTCGCAGGCGAATGACACGGTCACGCCCGGGCCCTGCAGCACCGGCGCGGCCATCGCAAACAGGCAATAGTCCGCGAACGCCATGAAGCAACCGCCATGGACGTTGCGCATGCCGTTGAGGTGCTTGCTCTCAACCCGGAATGCGCAGTGAATGCGCCCGTGCTCGTCCATCCGGTGATAGAACGGCCCGTTAAGCGTTTCGAAATTGTCGCGGCTCCAGGTCCGCCAGCCCTTGAATTCGCCCTCTGCTTCGACATGCAGATCAGGGCGGTTGAGGAATGCGCTTTTGGTCAGGTCATCCACGCGGTCAGGCCTTCATTTGAGGTATTTCAGCCCTTAAATCCGATCCATTCCCGGTGGGCAAATCCCGATAATGCATAGGGCGCCCGCAAAGCTATGGACAGCCCGAAATTGCGCCACAAAAGGCCTTTTCCACCCCAGCCGATGTCCCTAATAAGAAACTTTCGTTGCGCAAGAGCCTCATGAACCAGCCGCAAATCACCCCCGAACTCGTCGCCAGCCACGGGCTGAAGCCCGATGAGTACGAGCGCATTTTGAAGCTGATCGGGCGGGTGCCGAGCTTCACCGAGCTTGGGATTTTCTCGGCGATGTGGAACGAGCACTGCTCGTACAAATCGTCGCGGCTGCATCTGCGCGGGCTGCCGACCAAGGCGCCTTGGGTGATCCAGGGTCCGGGCGAGAATGCCGGCGTCATCGACATCGGCGACGGCCAGGCGGTCGTGTTCAAGATGGAGAGCCACAACCATCCGAGCTACATCGAGCCCTATCAGGGCGCGACCACCGGCGTCGGCGGCATTTTACGCGACGTTTTCACGATGGGCGCTCGTCCCATTGCCTGTCTCAATGCGCTGAGTTTTGGCGCGCCGGAGCATCCCAGGACGCGCCATCTCGTCTCGGGCGTCGTGGCCGGCATCGGCGGCTACGGCAATTCGTTTGGGGTGCCGACGGTGGGCGGGCAGGTGCGTTTCCACACCCGCTATGACGGCAACATTCTGGTCAATGCGATGGCGGTCGGCCTCGCTGAAACCAGCAAGATCTTCTACGCGGCCGCCTCCGGGGTAAACATGCCGATCGTCTATCTCGGCTCGAAGACCGGCCGCGACGGCATTCACGGCGCTTCGATGGCCTCGGCCGAATTCGACGATGACTCCGCCGAGAAGCGTCCGACCGTGCAGGTCGGCGATCCCTTCGCGGAAAAGCTGTTGCTGGAAGCCTGCCTGGAAATCATGGAAGCCGATTGCGTGATCGCGATCCAGGACATGGGCGCGGCGGGCCTGACCTGCTCGGCGGTCGAAATGGGCGCCAAGGGCGATCTCGGCGTCGATCTCGATCTCGATGCGGTGCCGACCCGCGAGACCGGCATGAGCGCCTACGAGATGATGCTCTCGGAAAGCCAGGAGCGCATGCTCATGGTGCTCAAGCCGGAAAAGGAGAAGGAGGCCGAGGCGATCTTCCGCAAATGGGGGCTGGATTTTGCCGTCGTCGGCTACACCACGCCGAGCAAGCGCTTTGTCGTCAAGCACGGCGGCGACGTCATGGTCGACCTGCCGATCAAGGAATTGGGCGATGAAGCGCCGCTCTACGACCGCCCGCATGTGCCGTCGCCGAAGTTGCCTGTCATCCATGCCCGCGACATCAAGGCGCCGATCGGAATTTCAGGCGCGCTGGAGAAGCTGATTGCCACGCCAGAGCTTTGCTCCAAACGCTGGGTGTGGGAGCAGTACGACCACGTCATTTTGGGCAATACCGTGCAGCGTCCCGGCGGCGATGCGGCAGTGGTGCGGGTGCAGGACGGGCCCAAGGGGTTGGCGCTGACGGTGGACGTCACGCCGCGTTATTGCGAGGCGGATCCGTTCGAGGGCGGAAAACAGGCGGTGGCCGAAGCCTGGCGCAATATCACCGCGGTCGGTGGACGGCCGCTCGCCATCACCGACAATCTCAATTTCGGCAATCCGGAGCGGCCGGAGATCATGGGCCAATTCGTCGGCTGCCTGAAGGGCATCGCGGAAGCCTGCCGCGCGCTCGATTTCCCGGTCGTGTCCGGCAACGTCTCGCTCTACAACGAAACCAATGGCCGCGGCATCCTGCCGACGCCTTCGATCGGCGGCGTCGGACTGCTCGACGATTTCACGAAATCGGCGACGCTGGCGTTCAAGGCCGAGGACGAGGCAGTCCTCCTGATCGGCGAAACCCATGGCTGGCTGGGGCAATCGGTTTATCTGCGCGAGCTCTGCGGCCGCGAAGAAGGCGCGCCGCCGCCGGTCGATCTCGCCGCGGAGAAACGCAACGGCTGCGTGGTGCGCGGCATGATCCACGCCGGCACTGCGACGGCCGCCCACGATATCTCTGACGGCGGTCTGCTGGTTGCGTTGGCGGAGATGGCCATGGCAGGCGAAATCGGCGCGCGGCTGGAGGCGGCGCCGGCGCAGATCGTGCCGCACGCCTACTGGTTTGGCGAAGATCAGGGACGTTACATCGTGACGGTGCCGGCGGCAGAGGTGGGGCGGGTGCTGGCGAAGATGAGGGGCGCCGGCGTGCCCTGCGTGCGTATCGGCACTACCGGCGGCGACAGCATCGCCATCGCAGGCGAGACGCCGGTTTCGGTTGCGTCGCTCAAGGCCGGCTTCGAGGGCTGGTTTCCGGCCTACATGGACGGCAAGGCCTCCTAAAGCACCTTCGTCGCGCCGGGAATTTTCCGCAACGCGCGCGTCAGCACCCAACTGAACGCGACCGTCAGCACAAACGCGATGGTCGCTTTGACTATCGCCGGCAGATCGTAATCGTATAGCCAGTATTGCAGCCAGAGCACGATCGGGTAATGCACCAGAAAGATGCCGTAGGCGTCGGGCTGCATGGGATCGAGAATGCTCCGGCCCGATTGCTTGAACCTCAGGAAATAGGCCAGGATCAAAAACATGATGGCCACGCTGAAGGCAGCGAAGAAGAAGCCATAGATCCCCTCATACCAGTGCGGCAACACCACCGGATTCCCCAGTATTTCGCGCTTGATGTAGATCAGCACCCACAAGAGGCAATACGGAACGAGCGCCAGGATTACCCACAGCCAGGTGCTCGTCGCTAACCGGCCGTCTGCCGCCAACAGTCCGCGATTCAAATACTGAAGGCCTATGCCGGCGCCGAAAAAGAAATAGGTAGCGTAGAGCAGCACGCGGCCGTGCTGGACCGAGAACGGCCCGAACTCGAACCAACTGCCTCCTCCGAAGTGAATTCGCCCGGGAATGTAGAGCGCAGCAGTGACGCCAAACATGACCGCGAAGAACTCTGCCGGCCGATCGTGACCGTGCAGCGAGAGGTGATTGATCGGATCGAGGAAGTTGCGTGACAGCCGATGCAGGAAGCAAGCAACCACGTCGAAGCCGAGCAAGACCCAAAGGAACCAGATCGGTCCGCTCGGCCACGGGCCCTTTGTGACCGTGGTCCACCAGAATTCTGAAAAGCCGACCTCGGGATGATGCCGCAGCGAGATGGCGTAATAGGCGATCGGAATGATCGTCAACGCGCAGATCACGAACGGCAGGCCAAGCCGCAGCAGGCGATCCGACAAATAGTTCAGCGGTCCCTTCCGGGCAATGCCCGGCCAGACGAACAGGCCCGACAGGAAAAAGAACATCGCCATAAAAAAACTGTCGGTGGCGAGCACGATCATGTCGAAGCCGATCCACGACTTCGCATCGGTGTGGCCGAAATAGGTGTAGGGGATGACGGCGTGGTGCACCAGCACCACCAGCGTCAGAAAGGTACGGGCGCGGTCGAGCGACAGATTGCGCGCCTTGACCTTCGGCGCGGCCCGAGCTTCC